>NZ_JAAAYH010000620.1:0-3955 GCF_018035285.1 Streptomyces sp. MK37H
ACGCTCACATTCCGAGCGCCTTGCCGCTGGCCTAGGGGACACCCCTGAGTCCAGCGCGAAGGACCGCAAGTTATAGCAGCCTGGAACTTGTACGGGTTCCAGAGGCCGTCAGATGAGGACATGGGCATGCATCGCGAACCTCAGGGTTCCTCGGTGGATCTCCTGTCGCAGACCATCTAGCGCCTCACAATTGGCCCCTTGTGCGGCAATGATGTCAAACAGCTCTGCGGTCAGGCGGGTGATGCTGCCGCAAAGCTCAAGGGCTTCGACGGTGATCTCGGGCGGGCCTTCCAGCATGACGACTGCCGTCTGGGTCTGGATCTCCGTCGTGATTCCCTGAAGCGTCGTGAGCATCCCCAAAAAATCACCTCGGATGCGTGTTCCATCCTCGTCGTCGGATTGGAGAGCCGACTCCATGGCTGCTACGAAGCTCAATAATTGAGACGCTTCTGAGCTGAACCTGTGCGCGGCTACGAGGAATGCCTTGCATGCCTCACGTCGGGCTTGGTGTTTGTGCAATCTGGTACTGGATCTCACTGTGACGAGCGCCCCGCCCCCGGTAGCCAGTGCCCCGACGAATGCGCCAAGTACGGCCGCCCACCCTTGATCCATGCTCCCCCCTATTTTGAAGCTCCTCCAGAAAACTTGTGCTCACGCGGCTCCTCCCGGGCTGACGCAAGCCTTTTACGTGCCCCCGGCAGTTCGGCTGCGACTTGCCAGCACAGGGATGGCGGCAATCACTTCTGGCGTGAGGTGATCCCAAATAATTCCCGAGCGGCACCGATATGACTTACATTCAAAGGTCTCGTCTGGCGTTATCACAAGATCCACTCGAAAGTCATGCTCGGTCTCCGGCAGATCCTCATTGAGCACTTGCAAAGAGTGGACTGTGGTCGCAATAAGGGTATGCGGACTCATGAGGCCAGCCTCCTGGAGGAGGGCTACTTCAATATCCGAATATCCGGCACCTTTCCCTATCCGCACACCTTCACGATTAACGGCAACGCTTCCACAAACGACCAGATCAACTGTCGGCATCTCATCCATATCTACCGGCTGTGCAAACTTGGCCACTACGCGGTGGGCGGCAGCCTCGCACGGGGGAACTGTAAGGCTTGCAGGGTCCAGATAGTAGAACGGATTTTCTGTAGCAAGCTTTGGGGAAGCCATATATAGCCGTTTGGCGTCTTCGAGTGCCCGAACACGGACAGGAAGCTGAGCCAAGTCAGGGACTGCTTTTATGACACGGGCCGCTTGCCAGGCTGGATGTTGAGCGAGCCGGATAGCCGCGATATCCGCACCAACAAAATCCGGGATATGGCCTGCTACACCCACAGGCGCTGCCTGCTCGCGCTCCAAAAGGTCCCACACCCTTCTGCGGAGTGCTTGTTTGGCCTGTTGGACCTGTGAACCGGTCACGCGACACTCCCTTTGCTGTCTCACCCGACTGCCATGAGATTCATAAGCCGATCGTATACGTCATGCACCGCCGGGACATCCCGCCAGGGCCTTAGCTCACGCCCTGCCTGGAATGCAAGATTCAACCCGCCACCGCCTCTATGGCGCTCCACAATGTCAATCGCCGCATAGAGCGCGGCAATAGCTTCATCGAGTTTGCGTTGCCTGATATAAGCCAGTGCGAGATTAGAGAGTACAACTGCATGAGACTTCGAACCGTCTCGCAAGGAATTGGCGGCATCTGCTAGATACTTCTCGGCGCGAGAGGCATTGTTCAAGAATAGAAAGCACGAACCGGCTAGTCGGCCGAACTGACTGAGCGAGAACAGAGGCGCCGCCGCGTCGACTTCAGATACATGTTCAAAATGACGTTCTGCGTTGGTCAACTCCCGCTCGCAGTCTTTGCGCTGTTGCAGCATGGCGTAGCCCTCAGCCGCGTGCAGCATAGCCAAGCCCCCGAGTACATGACTGGAGCCATGAACTGTGGACGCTGTACGTTGAGCGATCTCCAGCCCAGCGCGAGGATTTTTATCACCGTACAGAGCAACAAATGCAGTGCGCAGCAGTGCCAAACCTTCTGCAACTGGGTCGCGCAACTCGCGGGCTGCTACCTCAGCTTGAGCGAAATGAGTACGCGCCGTGGTGTGGTCAGTTCTCCCCGACGCATCCCATACTAATTGGCCCATTAGCGTCGACACCTCGGCCTGCGCGGCATAAAGATCCCGGCGAATGAGATAGGTAGTTGTGTAGGTTTGCCAGTGAGCTAGCTGACCCAAGAGTTGTCCAGTTTCAGCAATAAGAGCCGTAGACGGCTCGCTGACATATCGCGCATCCAAGTTTTGCACTCGTTGCCGGAGCCCGGCTACGGCCAATAGGTCAAGACACCACGGATTATCCATTGCATACTGTGTTCGCGCCCCGGACTCGGAATCAACCACAGGCTTCAGATTAGGGTCAGGATTATCAGGGGCGCCAATATTCCCTGGGGAGTTTTCCTCCCACGGTCGTCTTGGCAGGCCCAGCATTTCGCCCGGGATTCCGAATCCATCGGCCACGCGTTCGATGACTTCTTGCCCTCGGACGCCACGAACACCTCGGATGATGTCGCTCACGCGGGAACTCGTCATCTTGCCGATGGCGGCGGCCATGTCCGCATGGCTGGAGCCTGTACGCCTGTTGACGAGGCGGAAGATCTCTCGGAAGTTTCGGGTAGTGCATGCCCGCTGCATGGTCTCACTCCTGAGCAGCGCGTCAGGAATCGTCAGCGGATAGCCAGCGCGTTGATTCTCGCGTTCGTCCATGAGCCACCTAGCGGGGACGGAAGTGATCTCCCCAGGGTAGCCGCCCGTTCCCTGCAGCGGGGTTCCCCAAAGTCGCTTGTGGGGTTCCCGGTTCGCGGTTCTCTCGGGCGTCTGCCGCCCCGAAGCTCATGGAACACGTGCAACGCGCCCAACAGGGTGCCCCCGCGACGGGCGAACGTCCGGGGGCGCGGGCCACCTGCACACATGAGAGAAAGGACAGGAAGCCGTGCGCAAGAGTAGCCACGATCACCCGAACGTGGGGACGCTGGTGAGAAATACGGCCACCGACCGCCTGGCGGTCTACATGGGCGGGGTCGGACCGTACGCCATGCTCAGGCCCCGGCACGGGGGCAGGGAATGGCAGGCGCGCTCGGAGGATCTTCGCCCGGCGGAGGTTTGCCGTGTCTGAGCGCGAAGTCTCCGAACACCCCCGTACCGCTGACCTTGAACAGCTTGGGTCGGCGTACCTCATGCACCGGGCTGAGTGCGAGTCGTGCACGCCCGACCAGTCGTGCCCGATAGCGCGACGGCTGGAAGAGGCGCGGCGTATGGCGGGGATGTCATGACCAAGGACTGTGTGGAATGCGCCCGCCTGGAACGCGAGAAGGTAGCGGCGCGTAAGGCGCGGGACTTGACCAAGGTCACCGACTGCGACGTGTTACTGAAGCGGCACCCGAACCACAGTAAGAGGAGCGCTCATGCTGGACGGGGGCGGGCATGAGCCGAGCCACGTACCGGTTCCGTGAGTTCCAGCTCATCCCCGACATCGAGGCTGACGCCGAACCGACCATGTTCGCCATGCAGTGCGCGGTGTGTGAGCGGACCGGAGAGCCCAGCGAGGACCAAGCCGCCGCGCACGCGTGGGCGACCGGCCACCTGAAAGCGAACCCGGAGCACTTCACCTATCGGGAGGTCATCACCCGCCCCTGCCGGTTCGAGCCGGGAGCATGGCAGTGACGCGAACCATCCTGAGGGGTTCGGGCCTGGTGCTCACCGCCGAGCGCGCGCAGGGGGCGCCGGACGGGATCTATCTCGCCGAGTGCATGGCGTGCCCCGCGACGTCGGGGCGGGTGGACAGCAACCCCGATCCCGTCGCACGCTGGGCCATCCTCCACACCCAGCAACAGGGGCTGAGCCATGGTCAGTTCCTCGTGACCGTCGAGCGTTACTGGCGCGTGGACCCCGTGCGCACCCCG
>NZ_JAAAYH010000621.1:0-3918 GCF_018035285.1 Streptomyces sp. MK37H
CCCGACTGCTACGCCTCGGACAAACGCGGAGCAGGCGGGGCGCGCCTACGGTGGGAGGAGAGACACCACTTCAGAAGGGTCGGGATCCGCTGTGCCAGACACACACGAAGCTGTCACCCACGCGTTCTGGCTCGCCGGCCGTAAGGCGACGGGCGAGAGCACACTCGAGGTCACCTCGCCCTGGGACGGCCGCCGCGTCGGCGTGGTGAGCGTTCCCACCGATGCCCAGATCGAGGAGGCCGTCGCCGCGGCCGACGCGGTGCGTGAGGAGTTCGCCGCGACCCCCGCGCACGTCCGGGCCGCCGCGCTGGACCATGTGTCGCGCCGTCTCGCCGAGCGCGGTGAGGAGATCGCCCGGCTGATCTCGGACGAGAACGGCAAGCCGATCAAGTGGGCGCGCGGCGAGGTGGGCCGCGCCGTGTCCGTCTTCCGGTTCGCGGCCGAGGAGGCCCGCCGGTTCAACAGCGGGGACGCCCAGCGGCTGGACACCGACGCCGGTGGCACCGGGCGGCTCGCGCTGACCCGCCGCTTCCCGCGCGGCACCGTCCTCGGCATCTCGCCGTTCAACTTCCCGCTGAACCTCAGCGCCCACAAGGTCGCCCCCGCGATCGCCGTCGGCACGCCGATCATTCTCAAGCCGGCGCCCGCGACCCCGCTGTCCGCGCTGATCCTCGGCGAGCTGCTGGCCGAGACCGAGCTCCCCGCGGGCTCCTGGAGCGTCCTTACGGTGCCCAACGACCGGATGCCCGCGCTGGTCCAGGACGAGCGGCTGCCGGTCATCTCCTTCACCGGTTCGGAGAAGGTCGGCTACGCGATCAAGGAGTCGGTGCCGCTCAAGCACTGCACCCTGGAGCTCGGCGGCAACGGCGCCGCGGTCGTCCTGTCGGACTACGCCGCCGACGCCGACCTCGACTGGGCGGCCACCCGCATCGGCACCTTCTCCAACTACCAGGGCGGACAGTCCTGCATCTCCGTGCAGCGGGTGATCGCGGACGCGTCCGTCTACGAGGAGCTCGTGCCGAAGATCGTCGCGGCCGTCGAGGCGCAGGCCACCGGCGACCCGACCGAGGACGCCACCGATGTCGGCCCGCTGATCAGCGAGGACGCCGCCAAGCGCGTCGAGTCCTGGGTGGACGAGGCCGTCCGGGCCGGTGCGAAGCTGCTGACCGGCGGCAAGCGAGAGGGCTCGAGCTACGCCCCGACCGTGCTCGCGGACGTGCCCGCCGATGTCACCCTCTCCTGCGAGGAGATCTTCGGACCGGTGCTCACCCTGCACAAGGCGGCGGACGAGGACGAGGCGTTCGCGGCCGTCAACGACTCCAAGTACGGCCTGCAGGCGGGCGTCTTCACCCGCGAGGTGCGGACCGCCTTCCGCGCCCACCGCGCGCTGGAGGTCGGCGGCGTGATCATCGGCGATGTGCCCTCGTACCGCGCCGACCAGATGCCGTACGGCGGCGCCAAGAGGTCCGGCGTCGGCCGCGAGGGCGTGCGGTACGCGATGGAGGACTACACCTACGAGCGGGTCATGGTTCTCACCGGCCTCGACCTCTGATCCACCCCCAACCGCCGGGCCCCGCTTCGCGTCGGGGCCCGGCGTATGAGCAAGGCATGGGGTTGACCCGTCCCGGCCACTCCGGACCCTCAACCGGAGAAGCCGAGACGGGCCAGTCTCAGGCCACGGCCGCGCAGCGTGATGTGCAGGTCCTGGACGCCGGTCGGCGGCGTGGGCAGGGCGGCGCGGGCCGTGGTGTAGACGTAACGGCCGCCGGTGGGCGGGATGGTGGCGGTGGCCAGCGTGGTGCCGTCGGCGAGGTGCGCCTCGACCGTCGCGTCGTCCCGCGTAACCATTGCGTCGTCCCCCGCAACCGTCGCGTCGTCCCCCGCCTCAGCGGAGTCGTACGCGGCCTCGACCGTCATCGACGTCGCCCCCGCGCCGAAGTCACAGGCGCGGAAGAGCAGTCGGCCGACCGCGTCGTCACGGCAGGCCACCGCGTCCCCGCGGACCTTGGTCCGGTCCACCAGCACGATCCCGTCCGCCGCGTCGTAGTCCGCGGCCTCCAGACCGCGCCGCAGCACCGGGCGCGGCGCGGGCGGCGGGCCCTCGACGGTCACGGTGGCGGTGGCGCGCAGGTCCGCGCTGGACGCGCCCGCGTGGATCTCGTACGTCCCCGGGTCGACGGTCCAGCGCCCGTGCGCCACGTCCCAGAACCCCAGCGCGTCCTCGACCGGCACGGTGAAGAACAGCCGCGCCCTCTCGCCCCGGCGCAGCCACACCCTGCGATGGGCGATGAGCCGGCGGTGCGGCAGCGGGACCCGCGACCCCGGCGCGCTCGCGTAGATCTGCACGACCTCGTCGCCGTCGCACGGACCGGAGTTGGTGACCTCGCACACCACCGTCAGGCCCGCCTCCCGCCGCACCGACAGCTCGCCGTAGGCGAAGGCGGTGTACGACAGGCCGTGCCCGAAGGGGAAGAGCGGGGCGCCGCCGAAGTACAGATAGGTGGCGCGCGAGGCGATGATGTCGTAGTCGAGCGGATCGGGCAGATCGTGGTCGGACGCGTACCAGGTCTGCGGCAGCCGCCCCGCCGGTGAGACGTCCCCGAACAGCACCCGGGCCAGCGCCGTGCCCGCCGCCTGGCCGCCGTGCGCCGTCCACAGCAGCGCGGGCAGCGCGTCGGCCGCCTCCGCGACCGCGTACGGATAGCTCGAGGTCAGCACCAGTGCGGTCCGCGGATTGGCGGCGTGGGCCGCGCGCCACAGCCGCTCCTGCTGGGCGGGCAGGGCGAGGGTGGTGCGGTCCTCGGTCTCCCGGCCACCGATATGCGGGTCGTTGCCCGCCACGACCACCACGGCGTCCGCCCGCGCGGCGACGCGGGCCACCGCGTCCTCGCCGCGCTCGACGACCTCCAGCCGGAAGACGGTCCCGGTCCCCTCCTCGCCGCCGTCACGTTCGGCAACCTTCAGCGCGCCCGCGGCGACACAGACGTAGCCACCCGTCCCCAAGTGCCTGAGGAGGTGTCCGCCGGGGTGCGCTTCGAGCGTGAACGTCTCCTGGACCACCCAGCCTCCGGGCTGCTCGGCCGCCGCGCGGACGAAGCCGTCCTCGGCCACGGTCAGACAGCGGCCGGAGGGCGCGCGCAGGGTGAGCACACCGCCGCCCCAGTCGGCCAGGGACAGATCGGTGGGGGTGTCGCCGACGGTCAGCGGCGGCAGATCGGTACGGGCCTCCGTATGCGCCGGATTGAGCGAGCCCGACGCCTCCGCCGGACCCTCGTCCTCCGCCGCCGCGTCCGGCACCCGCACCCAACCGGCCGCGGTGCGCAGCCGTACGGTGTCCAGGCCGTCCGCGAACACCACCCGGTCCGCGCCGAGCCGCTCGGCCAGCGCCTCGCGCGGCGAACTGCGGCGGATCAGGGTGCCGCTGTACCAGTCCAGCTTGCACTCGTCGGCGAGCGGACCGACGACCGCGAGGGTGCGGACGGCCCTCTCGGAGAGCGGCAGCAGACCATCGTTGGTGAGCAGGACGACGGCCTGCTCGGCGGCGTCCAGGGCGAGCGCCCGATGGGCGGGGGTGTCGAAGGCACCGTCACCTTCCTCAGGCTGCCCGCCGGGCCCGTCGAACTCGCCCAGCGCATACCGCATCCCCAGCAGCCGCCGCACCGCCGTGTCCACCGTGGACGCGTCGATCAGCCCGCGCGCCAGCGCGCCCCGCACCCGCGCGATCGTCTTCGACGCGTCCTGGTCGTGGTCGGTGAAGCTGTCCACCCCCGCCCGCAGGGCCGCCGCGATGGCCTCCTCATGGGTGTCGAAGTAGCGCTCGGTGTCGACCAGATTGGACGGCGCGCCCGCGTCGGAGCAGACCACCAGCTCCTGGTCGGTCCAGGTGCGCAAGTGCTCGCTCAGATACGGGGAGACGTG
>NZ_JAAAYH010000622.1:0-3888 GCF_018035285.1 Streptomyces sp. MK37H
TCCTCACCCGGCAGGGGTGCCTCCCACACCACCGCCGTGCCGCGGCCGTCCTCCCCGAGGCCGGGGCCGAAGGTGCTCGATCCGCCCAGCACCTCGGCCCGCCGTGCCAGGTTGGCCAGGCCGCTGCGCCGCCCGTCCGCGGGCACGCCCACCCCGTCGTCCGCGACCGTCAGCCGGACCGCTGGCCGTCCGTCCGCGAGCCGGGCGGTGGCGTCCACGACCACCTCGATCCGCTCGGCCCGGGCATGCCGGAACGCGTTGGACAGCGACTCGCGCAGTGCCGCGACGAGATGGGCACCGGTCACCGACATGACCAGATCGTCCACCGGGCCGATGAAGGTCAGCGACGGCTGGAAGCCCAGCGGCACGGCGGCCGCCCTGACCTCCCGCAGCACCCGCCCGCGCAGCCCGGGCGGCGTCTCGGGCGGGGTCTGCTGCAGCGCGAAGATCGCCGTCCGTACCTCCTGGATGGTGGCGCCCAGCTCCTCGACGGCCCGCTCGATCCGCTCCCGTACCTCCGGCGCGTCCGACTGGCGCTCCGCGCTCTCCAGCAGCATCCCGGTCGCGAAGAGCCGCTGGACGACGAGGTCGTGGAGGTCGCGGGCGATCCGGTCGCGCTCCTCGAGGACCGCGAGCCGCTCCCGGTCGCGTTGCGCCTCGGCGAGCACCAGCGCGACCGCCGCCTGCGCCGCGAACTGGGCGGCCAGGGCGCGCTCGGTCGCGGTGAACGGGTCGGCGTCGCGCTCCCGCGCGGTGGCCAGCACGCCGAGCACCCGGTCCCCGCTGCTCAGCGGCACCATCATGCTCGGCCCATAGCGCCCGGGGACGCCGGTGCCGAGCAGCGGGTCGGCGGCCGGGTCCTCGATGAGGACCGGCTGCCCGGCCAGCAGCCTCGGCACGGCCGGGGAGCGGGCCGGAAGCACCGCGCCGAGCAGCCCGGACCGTTCATCCGCGGCCACTGCCACGGCCTTCAGCCCGTCACCGCCGTCCTCGGGCAGCAGCACGATGCCCACCGCCGCGTCCGCGAGCTCCCGGGCCTTCTCGGCGACCACGGCCGGCCCGTCCCCGGCGCCGCCGGACAGCACCGCCTGGGTGACGGCCACCGACCCCTCGATCCAGCGCTCGCGCTGCCGGGTGGCCCCCTGGACGCGGGTGTGGCCGATGGCGATCCCCGCCTCGGTGGCCAGCACCTCGACCAGATGCCGGTCGGAGTCGGTGAACGGCCCGCCGTCCCGCTTCTCGGCGAGGCAAAGGATGCCGAAGATCTCCTCACCGACGCGCAGCGGAACGGTGAGATACGGGCCCGGCGGCTTGGACGGGCCTGGCGGCTTGGACGAGCCCGGTCGCTGGGACGGGCCCGACGGCTGGGACGAGCCTGGCCGCTGGGACGGGCCCGGCGGCTGGGACGGGCCCGGCGGCTCGGTGGCCGAGGGCGTTCCAGTGCGGCGTGCGTCGGCGAGCAGCTCCGCGCACCGCTCCCGGTCGGCTTCTGTCACGCCGTACGTGACCACATCGGCCAGTCCGCGGCCCACGGCGGCGTCGCCCTCGGTGTGGTGCACCCCGATCGCGGCGCGGCGCGCGCCCACCAGCTCGGCCGCGGTGCGGACGATCCGGTCGAGCACGGTGTGCGCGTCCGGCCCGGTGCCGAGCGAGCGCATGGCCTCCAGCAGCCGCGGCAGCCGCGCCGTGAGCTCGGTGGACAGCCCCCGCAGACCGCGGGTCGCCTCCGCGGCCACATCCAGGGGGTCGGGGGAGGGGGCAGCGGCCGCCATGCGTCGAGCCTAATGAATGCCGCGGGTAAACGCCCTGTTATCGGCGCCGGGCACCGCTTGCACCGCTTGCCCCGCTTGCACCGCTTCAGGGGTGCCGTAGGGCGGCCCCCCACGGGCCAGGGTCAACCCATGCGGCAGCTCATGCCCCTGTCCGGTCGCGCGCCTGTGGCACCGGCGGCAGACGGCGCGGTCCCGCGGCGCCCGGTGCGGGGGACGCCAGGTGCCGGGGCGCGCATGCCAGGCGTCGCGGGCCCGTAAAGATCCGCCCGACAGGCCCCAGCCCACGCCGGGGCACCCAGCGCCCACCAAGACTCCGCGCGGGAGCGTGCCAGGCGTCCCGGGGCGCGAAGATCCGCCGGAGAGCCCGTAGCCCACGCCCGGCTGCCCAGCGCCCGCCAGCACTCCACGCGGGAGCGCCGTACCAGGCACCCCGGCTCCGCGAAGATCCGCCGGACAGGCCCTGGCCCACTCCCGGCTACCCGGCGCCCACCAGGACTCCGCCCTCCACCGCCTCGCGCTCCAGCATCCGGCGGAATGGGCCCTCGGCCGAGGCCAGTTCCTCGTACGTCCCGCGCTGGACGGCGCGGCCGCCGTCGAGGACGATCACCTCGTCCACCGCCTCCAGGCCCGCCAGCCGGTGGGTGATCAGGACGGTGGTGCGCCCCTGGGTCGCCGACAGCAGGTCGGCCGTCAGGGCGTCGGCCGTGGGCAGGTCCAGATGCTCGGCGGGTTCGTCCAGGACCAGCACCGGGAAGTCCGCCAGCAGCGCGCGGGCCAGTGCCAGCCGCTGCCGCTGACCGCCGGAGAGCCGTGCGCCCTGCTCGCCGACGAGCGTGTCCAGGCCGTCCGGCAACCCGTCCACCCAGTCCAGCAGCCGGGCCGCGGCCAGCGCCGCGCGCAGCTCGTCATCGCTCGCGCCGGGGCGCGCCAGCCGCAGGTTCTCGCGCAGCGAACTATCGAAGACATGGGCGTCCTGGGCGCAGAGGCCGACCAGCCGCCGCACCGCGTCCCCGTCGAGGCCGGCGGCGTTCCGGCCCGCCAGGGTGTACGTACCACCCTCGGTGTCCAAGAAGCGGAGCAGCACCTGGGCGAGGGTGGTCTTGCCCGCCCCCGACGGCCCGACGACCGCGACCCGACGGCCCGGGCGCAGCTCCAGCCCGAACCCGTCCAGAGCGAGGGCGGACTGCCCCGGGTGGCGGGCGGTGATCCCGCGCAGCACCAGTGGATACGGCGCGCTCGGCGCCTCCTCGCGCCCCGACTCATCGGGCTCACGCACCGGAAGCGGCTCGTCCAGCACCTCGTACACCCGCTCCGCCGCCCGTCGCACCCGCTGCCGGTGCTGCACCGCGAGCGGCAGCCCCGCGACGGCCTCGAAGGCGGCGAGCGGGGTCAGCACCACGACCGCCAGCCACACCCCGTGGATCCGGCCGTCCGCCACGGCCGGGACCCCCACCCACGCCGCGGCCGCCACGGTCAGCCCGCAGACCAGCGCGGACAGCCCGGCGCCCGTACCGGCGGCGGCCGCCGTCCGCCGGGCGATCCGGGTGAGCACCCCGTCGGCCCGGCGCACCGCGTCCAGCCGGCGCGGCAGCGCACCCGCGACGGTCAACTCGGCGGCCCCCGCGAGCAGATCCACGACCTGCGCCGACAGGGCACCGCGCGCCGGTGCCAGCCGCCGCTCCGCGCGCCGCGCCAGCACCCCGGACACGACGGGCACCACGACCCCCGCCACCAGCAGCCCCGCCGCCAGTACGGCCCCGGCCTCGGGCAGCACCCAGGTGAGGAAGCCCACCGAGGCCGCGCCGACGGTCAGCGCGGTGCCGACGGGCAGCAGCCAGCGCAGGAAGTAGTCCTGCACGGTGTCCACATCGGCCACCAGCCGGGAGAGCAGATCGCCGCGGCGCGTCCGGCCGAGCCCGGCGGGCGCCAGCCGCTCCAGCCTCCGGTAGACGGCGACCCGCAGCTCGGCCAGCACCCGCAGCACGGCGTCGTGCGAGACCAGGCGCTCGGCGTAGCGGAAGACGGCCCGGCCGATCCCGAACGCCCGGGTCGCGGTGACCGCCACCATCAGATAGAGCACGGGCGGCTGCTGCGCGGCCCGCGAGATCAGCCACCC
>NZ_JAAAYH010000623.1:0-3874 GCF_018035285.1 Streptomyces sp. MK37H
CTGGGAGCGGCTCCTTCCGCGGGGGCGGCCCGCCCCGGGCGGTTCGGTGCGCGGGTCCACCCCCAGTTGCTTCAGCTGTTCGAAATCGGCCGTGTCCATCTTCTCCAGGATCTCCAACTGCCGTGCCAGGGCATCGGTTTGGCCCTCGGCATCGTCATGCCGTCTGAGCGCGGCCGCCGTGGTGATGTGGAAGCGGGCCAGGGCCACCTTCAGACTGCGGCTCTCCAGGATCATCCGGTAGCGGGTCTCCTCCGCCAGCGCGTCCTGCACCGATCGGACCGGCCGGGCGAAGAACAACGTGACGATCTGCCCCACACCGAGCGCGCCGAGCACGGCGGGGCTCTGCCACCCGATACGGTTCGGGAGGAAGACCCCGACGAGCGACAGCAGAAGTGCGCCGGCCAGCAGACAGGTGCCCAGCCCCAGCAGGAACTTGCTGGCGAAGCCCACCGTGTGCTGCGCTCGTCGGAGGCGCTCGGCGGTCTGGATGCGATAGTCCCGCATCCTGGCGTCCTCGTAGGACAGGATGCCCTGCTTGTCCTGGATGTACGAGGAGTAGCCCACGAACTCCGCGTCCCCGCCACGGGACAGCCGCCGGTCGTCGTCCGGCCGCGAGCCCAGGAAACGGGCCAGCTCCGCCAGACCGGTCATCACCTCGGTGTGCAGCACACGCTGGCAGAAGTCCAGGGCCGTCAGATGGCGCTCCAGGGTCCTGCTGGCGGTGAGCGCGTCCGAGACGACGAGCTGCCGCACGTCGTAGCGGGAGCGGATACCGGTCAGCAGCAGCTGGACCTTGATGTCGGTGAGGACACCGATCACCACGACATGCGTGGTCTCCTGCCGTCCGTCGCCCAGCAGACCGTCCAGCAGCGTCGTCAGCGGCGCGGGTTCACTGAGGTCGGGACGTCCGCCGGAGCTGTGCTGGAAGTCGAAGAGCGTGTTGGACCGCACATGGTGGACGCGGAGTCTCCCGCCCCAGCCGTCCTCGGCGTCCGCGGGCGCGCGCAGATCCGGGGCCAGCAGGTCCGTGAGCCCGTCGACGTACGCCGCCCCCCAGGTGCCGGCCTCGCAATGCGCCCCGTACTGCCTGCGCTCCAGGTCGTACGCCTCTCCCGGGACATGCCAGTCACGGATGTTGATCAGATGCAGGACCCCGTCCCCGTGTCCGCGCATCCGGGAGCCCACGGTGGCGTCGAGGAAGCGGGCCAGTGGCGAACGGCGCAGCTCCGCCTCGGACAGAACCCGGCGGTGGCCCTCCGTGCGGAGGGACACACCGCTCTCGCTGTCCAGCAGCAGCTTGGAGACCGCGCTGTCCGGCAGGGACAACTGGCAGTCCAGGTTCAGGAAGAAGTCGTTCTGCAGACACTGCGTGATGAGTATGTACTGCGACGGTGCCGTCGGCTCCATCGCCACCCCCCGTGGGTCTCCATGTGTCTTCTCGGTGTGCCGCATGGCCTCAGCGCGGCAGCAGCGGCCACTGACTGGACAGCCGCATGGCGGCCTCCGTGACCGCCGGATCGCCGGACTCCATGGCCACGCCGTCCAGGTAGGCGTGGGCCGCCGCTTCGTACAGCTCGTCGACCGCGTAGAGCCGCTCCTCATGGGCCGCGCGGCGGGCGCCCGCGCGGGCGCCCACGGTGGCCTCGGCCTCTCTGGCGCGCTCGGAGCCGGCGAGATCCGTCTCGATGTCCTGCTCCAGCTCCCGCAGCCGCTCGGACGTGGTCCGGTACGCCGCCAGATACGGATGCTCCTCGCCCAGCCCGATCAGGAAGGCGATGCCACCGGAGAGCAGCAGCAGCGCGATGAACATCCAGGACACGCTGTGCGGGTCCAGGTGCAGGGACTCGATGAGGCTCGGTGGGTTGCTCACGCTGTCCCCGACAACCGCGGCCACATCGGGTGGCAGATCCAGCGGAGGCTCCTCCCGGAACGCCACCTTGGCCCGCAGATCCCCCAACGCCCACGCGCCGTACGCCCATATGCCCAGCAGGGCGAGGGCGGGCACGGACGACAGCCGGACCGCGCCGGTGGCGGAGCGGCGCCGCAGCATCCAGCCCGCGATATGCGGGGCGAGGATCATCGCCACCGCCACGGCCACCATGAGGCTGTAGGAGAGCAGATCGGCGAACCGCCCGACACCGTGCAGATTCTCGAACACCGAGTAGTAGACGGGCAGTTCCACCACGATCAGGGCGGCCAGCACCCCGAACTTCATCCAGCGCGGCATACCGGGGCGCGCCGCCGCGCCCTCCCACGCCGCCCTGGTGGACAGGGCCCGCTGTGCCGCGTCCGCCTCCGCCACCGGATCGTGGTCGGACACCGCCTGCCAGCGGGCGTGGCCACCGGTGGTCTCCGGCTCGTCCTCGGGCCGCGTGGCGCCCGGGCGTTCGGGACCGGTGGCGTCGTCGGCGTCGGCGGGCATACGGGCACGCAGCCACCGGCGCTCGAAACCGCCCCGTACGGTGTCGCGGAAGGTCTGCCATCGGTCGGCCCGCCGCGCCAGCCGGTCCAGCTGGTCGGTGGTCACCGATTGCCGCTGCTCCAGGGCGGCCCGCCGCCGGCCCGCCCGCTCCAGCCGCACTCCGGCTGCGGTGGCGGCCGCCCTCACCCGGCTCGCCTCCAGCGCGCCGTCCTCCTCGGCCCGGGCCTGCTCCTCGGCGAGCCGGTGTCTGACCTTGTTGCGCAGACTGGCCAGCTCGGCGAAGTAGGGCACCCGGTCGGGGCCGGCCAGCACCCAGGGGTCGAAGACCTTCCGCGAGGCCGCCGAGGCGCCGTGCTTGCGCGCCCGGTCCAGCAGCCAGGCGCTGTCACCGGCCCGGATGACATCCGAGGCGACGGGCTCGGGCTGCGGCAGCGCCCCGTCGGGGAACCGCCGTGCGGCAGTCCGTCCCCCGCGGCGCCCGCGGTCCGCGTCAACCCTGCGGCGGCGCAGCCTCAGCCGCCGCGGCGCCTCGTCGTCACCGGCGGTAGGTGGTGTGGACATGTGCCTTCACCCTCCCCTCCAGAAGCTCCGTCCAGAAGGAGTTGAACTGCTCGTACCGGGAGGTGTCGGTGCCGTACTTCATGCCGTAGCCCACCGGGTAGATGTCGGCGCCGGACAGCTCCGGCCTGCCGTGCGACTTCAGGAAGTCGTCGATGACGGTCCGGCGGCTCGCGGCGGTGGACAGGTCCTGCCGCCCCAGCCGGAAGTCGGTGTCGCCCTGGTCGAAGTCGCTCACCACCAGGACGTCGAACGACGCGTCGTCGCCGGACGGCTTGGACAGCCCGATGCGCGACAGGCCCCCGAGCACATCGGAGCCGGGCTCCTCCTTCTGGGCGCAGCGCAGCAGCTTCAGGGCGTTGGAGAGGGCCACCGCGCGCATGGTGGTGCGGGTCCGCTCGCGGTCGGCGGTCTTCGAGGCGTTCGGATCCAGATCCAGCGGGCTGACCTGGCACTTGGACGCCTCGGACACCTTGGTGATCGGGGCGAAGGACGTCTTGCGGCACTTCTTGTCCGCCAGGAACGTCTGCAGGGTCGCCTTGAGTTTGGCCTCCGCGTCGAAGCCGGTCCGGGAGGCGGCCGCCGAGCCCGATCCGTCGACCACGACGCCGCACGTCTGGGAGTAGCGTGACGGCTCGTCGGAGCCGCAGGCCGTGCCGCCTGCCGCCAGGGCGAGCGCCAGCGCGGCGGTGAGCGCACGCCGCCGGTTCCGGCGCCGCCGGGCGCCCGGGTGCTCCGGAGCGGGGCTGTGGACGGTCCGGACGGTCATCGCGAGGTCCTCCCGTCGACGCGGTCGGTGTTCTGCCGTTCGAGTATGTGCAGCGCCCGAGAGGTGGCCGTCCGGGCGCTGTCGTCGTCGGCCAGCAGCCAGACGTCGGGCTGGTACCAGGACCC
>NZ_JAAAYH010000624.1:0-3872 GCF_018035285.1 Streptomyces sp. MK37H
GCCGGGCGCGCCTGGCCAGCAGCTCGATCTCCTCACGCAGCGGACGGGCGCCCAGCCGGTCGGCCACGGCATGCGCCTGGGCGAGCAGTTCGGCGGCGTGGTCGCGATCGGCCTGGGCCGGGGCGCCCTGGCCGGGGGTGCCTTGGCCGGAGGCGCCCTCGCCAGAGGCGCTTTGGCCCGGGGTGCTTTGGCCCGGGGTGCTCCGGGCCTGGGTGCTCCGGGCCGGGGTGAGCAGCGCCTCCGCCCATCGGTGGCGGGCGCGGGCCAGCGGATAGGGGCGGTCCAGCGCGGCGAAGGCGGCCGTGGCCTCGGCCCAGAGGTCGGAACGGTCCCGGCCCTCGGCGCGCGCCAGTTCGGCCTGGACCATCGCCGCGTGGGCCCGCCATACCGGCACGGGCTGCGGCACCCGCTTCATGGCCGCCCGGAGGCGGGCCAGCGCCTCGCCCCGGCCCGGCTCGGCCGTGGGCAGTCCGCGCGCGGCCGACTCGGCCGCGGTGGCCGTGTACAGCAACCGCCAGGCGTAGCGCTGCATCCCGGGCGGGAACCCGGCCTCCACGGCCTGGTCCAGCAGGGCCCGGACCTCCAGGATCCGGCCACGGGCCGCCGCGAGTTCGATGGCGTGCCCCGTGACCTGGAGGGTGTACTGCGGTTCGGTGTTGCGGGCGCCGTAGTGCTCCCGGGCGGCGGCCAGCTCGCGCTCCGCCGTGTCCCACTCCCCGCGCGCCAGCGCCAGCTGGGCGAGCCGGTTGGCGGCGGTGCCGCGCGGCTTGGTGCCGAGGGCGAGCCGCCGGGTCTTCAGGGCCGCCGCCTCCGCCTCGTCCCAGCGGCCCAGGGAGAACAGCGACTCGGCCAGATTCCCGTAGACCCAGGCCCGGGAGTCCACCAGGCCGACGCGGTCCAGGATCCGGGCGCCCTCCTCGGCGGTCTCCACCGCCTCGGCCGACCGGCCGACCCCCTCCAGCGCCGAGGCCAGATTGACATAGCAGCGCCCCAGGACGCTGATGTCACCGAGGTCAAGGGCCCGCTCGCAGACCTCGCGCATCTCGGCCAGCCCGCACTCGATGTCGCCGGAGTCACCGGTGAAGTAGCCCAGCGTCAGGCGGGCGTTCAGCTCCGTGCTCTCGGCGCCGACCAGCCGGGCCAGCTCCACCGCCCGTTCGGCGGCGGCCAGGCCCTCGGCACCTGGCCGGTGGGTCATCGTCCACCCCGCCACCTGCGCCATGACCTCGGCGTGCACGGGGGACGGCGGCAGCCCGCGCACCAGCTCCTGGGCGCGGCTCAGCTCCTCCCAGCCGTCACCGCGGGCCAGTCCCTCCATCAGTTTGCCCTGCTGGGTCCAGAACCAGGCGGCTCGCAGCGGGTCGTCACCGCCGCGGTCCAGCGTCCGCAGGGCCCGCTTGCTGACGGCCAGCGCCCGCTCCCGCTGCCCGGACATATGCGCGGCCACCACCACCTCGGCGAGCAGATCGAGATGGCGCAGCGGCTGGTCCTCACAGCCGCGGGCGGGGTACACCTCCGCGTAGTCCATGGGCCGCTGTGCCCGCCGTATCTCCTTGGGGGCGTCCTCCCACAGCTCCATGGCCCGCTCCAGCAGTCGCAGCTGCTCCGCGTGGGCGTACCGCCGCCGCGCCGCGACGGACGCCTGGAGCACGGCGGGCAGGGCCTTGGCGGGGTCGTGTGCGTGGTACCAGTAGCTGGCCAGCCGGGCGGCCCGCTCATCGGCCCGTACCAGCGCGGGCTCGGCCTCCAGAGCCTCCGCGAAGCGCCGGTTGAGCCGGGAGCGCTCCCCGGGCAGCAGATCGTCGCGCACGGCCTCGCGCACCAGCGAATGCCGGAAGCGGTAGCCGCTGTCGTCGGCCGTGGGGCGCAGGATGTTCGCCCCGACGGCGGCCCGCAGCGCGTCGATCAGCTCGTCCTCGCCCAGCCGGGCGACCGCGCGCAGCAGTTCGTACTCCACCGAGGAGCCGCCCTCGGCGAGGATCCGCACCACCCCCTGGGCCTCCTCGGGCAGCGCCTCGACCCGCACCAGCAGCAGATCGCGCAGCGATTCGCTGAGCCCGGTGGCGCAGCCCTCGTTGAGGGAGCGGGCGATCTCCTCCACGAAGAAGGCGTTGCCGTCGCTGCGCTTGAAGATCCGGTCGACCAGCTCGCGCTCCGGCTCGGCCCCGTTGATCCCGGTCAGCTGGGCGTGCACCTCGCCGCGGGTGAAGCGGGACAGCTCGATGCGCCGCACCTCGCGCATCCGGTCCACCTCGGCGAGGAACGGGCGCAGCGGATGGCGGCGGTGGATGTCGTCGGAGCGGTAGGTGGCCACGACCAGCAGCCGGGCGCTGAGCAGCGAGCGGAAGAGATAGCCGAGCAGCTCGCGGGTGGAGCGGTCGGCCCAGTGCAGATCCTCGATGGCGACGACGAGGGTGCGCTCGGCGGCCAGCCGCTCCAGCAGCCGGACGGTGAGCTCGAACAGCCGGGCCCGGCCGTCCCCGTCGTGGGACGCGCGGGAGGTCTCGCCCAGCTCCGGCAGCAGCCGGGCCAGTTCGCCCTCCTGACCGGCGGCGGCCCCGTCCAGCTCGGTGCCCAGCTTGCGGCGCAGTGAGCGCAGCACGGTGGACACGGGCGCGAACGGCAGCCCGTCGGCGCCGATTTCCACACAGCCGCCGACCGCCGCGACCGCCCCCGCGGCCACGGCCGAGGCCAGGAACTCGTCGATGAGCCGGGTCTTGCCGACCCCCGCCTCTCCCCCCAC
Organism: Streptomyces sp. MK37H; assembly: GCF_018035285.1. Taxonomy (NCBI): domain Bacteria; kingdom Bacillati; phylum Actinomycetota; class Actinomycetes; order Kitasatosporales; family Streptomycetaceae; genus Streptomyces; species Streptomyces sp. MK37H. Next base: position 2,744 of record NZ_JAAAYH010000624.1, read on the forward strand.
CAGCAGCACCTGCGGCTCGCCCGCGGTGGCGCGGGCGAGCGCGTCCTCGAGGGTGGCCAACTCCTGTGCGCGGCCGATGAACACCGGGCTGACGGACGTGGTGTGCACGTCGTCGAGCATCGCACAGGGCCCCGACACCGCGGCACCGGCTTTTCCGGCGCCCACCACGTCGGCCCCCACCGCTCCGGCCCCCACCGCTCCGGTGCCCACCGCTTCAGCGCTCCCCGTTCCGGCTCCCGCCCCGGCCCCCATGACGAGCGGCACGGCCCGGCCGCCGTCAGGCCGCCGTGCGGTACGACCGTGGTGAGCGGTCGCCGCGCCACCGCCGGACCGGCCTCATCCGCCCTCCGCTCTCCTGCCCGGCCGACCGGCCGCCGGGCCCCTGCGCCGCCTCCCGGACCAGCCGGTGGGCGGCGGCCTCCCGCCGCAGCTCGGCCTCGCGGATCCGGTGCAACTCATAGTGCAGCATGGCGTTCTCCCTGGTGACGAGCGGTTTCGTGGAACGCGTCCACTCTCGTCGCCCAGGAGGGCCCGGCACATCGGGAGGCTGCCCGATCTTCGCTCGGGCCAGGGACTTAGGCACCCCGCCCGTACGGCTGAGGAAGCCCGAGGAGGGTCCTTAGGGCACCGGCGACCGTGCCGTACCGGCCCGCGCCGCGCCGTTCGCGGGCTGTCCCGGCAGCGGCACGGGCACCGCCACCGGTCCGGACGGCGGACCCTCGCCATCGCCCTGGGCGCTCCCCTCGCCGTCGTCGCCCTGGGCGCTCCCCTCGCCGTCGCCCTCCGCCTCGATGCTGATCCTCGGCAGCAGCCGCTCCAGCCAGCCCGGCAGCCACCAGTTGGCGCCCCCGAGCAGATGCATCAGCGCGGGCACCAGGAGCGTACGGAGGACGAAGGCGTCCAGGGCGACGGCGGCCGCCAGCCCGATGCCGAACATCGCGATGATCCGGTCGCCGCTCAGCACGAACGCCGAGAAGACCGCGATCATGATGACGGCCGCGGAGTTGATGACCCGGCTGGTCTCGGCGAGCCCCACCCGGACCGCGGTGCGGTTGTCGCGGGTGCGCCGCCACTCCTCGTACATCCGGCTGACCAGGAAGACCTGGTAGTCCATGGAGAGCCCGAAGAG
>NZ_JAAAYH010000625.1:0-3872 GCF_018035285.1 Streptomyces sp. MK37H
GCTCCGCCGCGCCCCGACCGCGTCCAGGACCCGGTCGCGCAGCCGCTCCCACAGCGGGGCGCGGACCGCGTGCGCGGTGGGCGCGGCTGCGCGGGCGCTCGGCGCGGTGCCCGGGGCCCGCTCGGCGAGCGCGCGGCGCCGCTTGAGGTAGAGGTTCGCGCCCCAGCCGATGACCCCGCCCGCCAGCGCGCCGGGCAGCCCGGCACCGTCCACATACATGCAGGTGGCGGCGTCCCGGCAGGTCCGGCAGCGGGCGAGGTGCTGCCACAGGTCGGCGGGTGAGGGGGAGTCGGGCGCCCGGGTGGCGGCGTCCAGCAGCTTGGCGTAGCTGCGGCACTCCTCGTCGGTGAGGGTGTCCACATGGGCGCGCTGACACCGTTCGCGGAAGGCGGCGCGGACCCGGGCGATCTCCTCGGTGGCGTACTCCGGGTCGTACCCCAGCTGCCGGGCCACCGCCTCCGTGGACCGCGCCTCCACCTCGACCAGCCACAGCAGCTCCCCGTCCGCCTCCGGCAGATCCCGCAGCGCGCGCAGGGCGAGCGGCTGGTCGCGGGGCGGGGCGGCGAACCGGGCGGCGAGGTCGGAGGCCAGCCAGGTCCGCAGCTCCGGGTTGAGCCGGTCCCCGTGCCGGTGGGCGTCCCAGTCGGCGGCGGTCTTCCGTACGGCGGTCAGGAAGAGCGGAAGCCACGGGAGGCGCTTGCCGAAGCCCCGGGTGCGGCGGTTGCGGGTCTCCCGGATGCCCCGCCGGAACGCCTCGGTGGCGAGCCGCATACCGTCTTCCGGGGTGGTGGTGCACAGCTCCGCGTAATCGGCGACCGCGTCCCAGTACGCGCCCAGCAACGCCGTGGCGGAGGTCGCGCCATCGACATCCTCGCCGGGCGCCTCGGCGACCCCGCGGCGCGTCGGGGAGCTGTCCCCGGGCGATTCCCTGGGAGATGAGTGGTCGGGCATGGAGGCAATTCCTCACTCACGAACAGCGGCGCCCCCGCCGGGGGGCAACTCTCTCACAAACGGGCCGCGGGGTGGCCAGCCAACAGCACAGCGATGCCTCGGAGTTGGGGATTCCCCTTACGGGGCGCGCCGAGCCTTTCACGCCGGTGACCTGGCTGACAAGAGACGAAGAGCAGTCCCCGTTTTGGATTGTGAGCCACCTGACAAGCCGTGGGATCCGGCCGAATCAACGTGAATAGTAGTCATGTTCACTGTCCCGTGCGACACAATGACCACACCCGCAAAAGGTATAGACCGCACAGTTCGCGCCGTGAACTCCTGTGCGCTTTCGGTGACTTCCGGTGTCGCGGGCTCGCCCTTCCCGCCGCACCGGACGCGCCTCGGTGCCGGGGGGCGGTGTCGTTGGGATCAGGCGGGCGTGTGGGGCGTATCCACCGGGGTGGGTCGTCCATATCAATCGGCGCATGACCTCCCGAAACGCGTGGTTCGGGCGCTAAGGTTCACTTCGCTCACGCGACATGTGCGGCGCGTGACGCATCGCAATGCGGAGGCCGCTCGGGGGGTCCGAGGCGGCTGTCTTCTGGGGGGACAACCATGCGGGAGATGATCAAGGGTGGCAATGTCGGCCTGGCCGCTCTGAGCGAGGACACGGGTTCCGTGATCCTGAGCCTGAACTGGAGCTCGGCGACCGGAGACGGGGACGCCGACGTCTCGGTGCTGCTGCTGAACGGTGATGGCAAGGTCCGTGGCGACGCGGACTTCTACTTCTACAACAACCCGGCCGCCGCCGATGGCAGTGTGCAACTGCTCGGCAAGACGCCGACCGCCGAAGGGAACGAGGACCGCATCAGCCTCGATCTGACGGCGGCGCCCGCGGACGTCGAGCGGATCGTCGTGGCGGCCAGCCGGTACGGCGGCGCCAGGTTCGGCGATCTCGGCGACCTGCGGGTGACCCTCGCGGACCGGGTCGGCGAGACCCTGCTGGGGTTCTCGATCGAGGACGCCGATGTGGAGAGAGCGTTCATCTTCGGCGAGCTCTACCGCCGGGGCGAGGAGTGGAAGTTCCGGGCCATCGGGCAGGGGTACGAGTCCGGACTAGCCGGTCTGGCCACGGACTTCGGCATCGACATCGACGATGACGCGGCCGACGAGGCGACGGCTGAGGAGGAGACCGCCGACGAGGTGGCGGATGCCGCGCCGGAGGCGGTGGAGCAGGCGCCCGCGCCCGGGGCCGAGGGGGCGCCCGGCATCCCCGCGCAGACGGCGGCGCCCGGCATCCTCGCGCGGACGGCGGCGCCCACGGCCCGGGTGACGGGCGAGGAGTCCGCACCGGCTACGGCCCGCCGCCCTCGTACGGCGAAGAAGAAGGTCACGCTTCCCAGGGTCGCCAGGAAGCCGCTGGCGGAGAACGAGTCGTGGCGGGCGGCTCGGCTCTTCCCGGTTTCCTCGCTCAGATACGACCGGGAACGGGAAATGCGCGCCACGTCCGTCCTGCTGTCGGTGATGACGCAGGTGCCCGAGTTCGGGCGTCGGCTCACCGCGGCCTTCGGCGCCCCCGCCGGCCGTATGGAGGCCTTCACCGAGGTCTCCTTGCCGCACGGAGGCAACGCCCCCAAGCGCCCCGACGGCGTGATCCGCGTCGAACGGGCCGGGAAACTCTGGACCGCCCTGGTGGAGACGAAGACCAACGGCAACCCGCTCAAGTCCGAGCAGGTCCAGGACTACATGGACATCGCCGCCCGGCGGGGCTACGAGGCCGTGATCACGCTGTCCAACGACGTCGCTCTCGAAGGCAGCCCACTGGTCGACGTCAAGGTTGACGGACGCCGTAAGCACAAGGTGGCGCTGTGGCATCTGTCCTGGGCCGAGGTGGCCCACCATGCCCAGATGCTGATCCGCCACGAGGGTGTCGGCAATACCGCGCACGCCTGGCTCCTCCAGGAACTGCTCCACTACCTCCAGCACGAGAACTCCGGCTGCCACGGCTTCCAGAACATGGGCCCGGCCTGGGTCCCGGTGCGCAACGGCATCGACAGCGAGACCCTGTGCCAGGGGGACCAGCGCGCCATCGACGTGGTCGAGAGCTGGGACCGGCTCATCCGCCAGGTCTGTCTGCGGCTGGGCGGCGAACTCGGGCAGAAGGTTCTGCCCGTCCAGCGCGCCAGGCGGGGAGCCGACCAGGGTTCCCGTCGTGCGGCCATGGCCGACCGGCTCTGCGAGGAGGGCCGTCTCGACGCCGAGCTGCGCATCGAGGGCGCCTCCGGGATCCTCGCGATCGTCGCCGATCTGCGCACCGGCAAGCTGCGAACCTCCATCGAGATCCCTGCCCCGGACCAGGGCTACCCCCTCAGCTGGGCCAAGCGCCTGGTCCGGCAGCTTGCCGAGGCCCCGGCCGACCTCCATGTGGAAACTCTTGTCGAGGGGCAGGGCGGCGGCCCGCGCGGCACCCTCGAGCGGCTCCGCCCCGAACCGGCCGACATGCTCCCCAAGGGCGGCGCCCGGATAACAGGGTTCCGGCTGTCCCTCTTCAAGGGCATGGGCAGCGCCCGAGGCAATGCCGAGTCCGGCTTCATCCGCAGTGTCGACGACGCCGTGGACCGCTTCCACTCCGGTGTCGTCGCCCACCTGGGGAGCCGCCCGGCCCGGCGGTCGTAGGGGATAACGGCCGTAGGGGACAACGGCCGTAAGGGATGGGGGATGAGAAGGCGGACCGGGGCGCTGTGCGGTGTGACATTGCACTGCTACCTTGAAAGGGCAAGGGACAGTGGCCCGGCCCCCTCGCCAGGAGGTTCCGCATGCCCGATCTCTCCGCGCCCTGGCATGGCGTTCATGTCGCCACGGCGCTTCCGTTCCATGACGATGACGAGCTGTCGGTCGACTACGAGGGCTACGCCGCCCATGTGCGGTTTCTCGCCGAGCAC
>NZ_JAAAYH010000626.1:0-3859 GCF_018035285.1 Streptomyces sp. MK37H
GGCCCTGCCCGTCGGGGCCGAGCCGGGCCAGCGACCGGGCCACCTGACGGACCTCGCGGGGGTTGAGCACCCGCCGTGACCAGCGGTTCAGCCGCTTCTCATCGGCCATGGCGGCGAGGACGGAGCGGGGGGTGAGCTCGGGCCACCAGGCGTCGAGGAACTCCTGGAAGGAGTCCTCGGAGGAGATGTCCTCGTCGAACCCCTCCCGCGCCTCGGCGGCCAGCTCGGGGTCGGTGTACCGGCTGGGGGCGCCGGAGCGGGTCCACAGCGCGTCCAGGAGCAGCCGCCGGGCGCGGGGGCGCAGCAGGTTGACGGGCGCGGTGCCGCCCAGCACGTGTCGGCGGATGGTGCGCAGCTCATCGGCGCCCAGCTCGATCCGGGCGCCGAAGGCGACCACGCGCAGCCGCTCGGGCGGGCCGCCGGGTCTGGACCCGGAGCCCGCGCCGGGTCTGCCGCCGTGGGCGTCCAGCGCTCCGTCCAGTGTCAGCTGGCCGTTGTCGGATGACGAAGCCGATGACGGCGAAGGGGCCGGACCGGCGGGCGCGGCGGCTCCGCGCGGCAGCTCCAGCGCGCCGCGGGCGGCCCTGCGCAGCACATTCACCATCCGGGACGAGCCCTTGACGCGGGCCACGGCCGGGGTGTCGTACGTGGTGGCCTCGGCGCCCTCCACCAGCGAGCCCACCGCCCGGATGGCCACCTGGCCCTCCTCGCCCAGCGAGGGCAGCACGCCCTCGGTGTAGGCGACCAGCAGCGGGGTGGGGCTGACCACGAGGATGCCCCCCGCGTAGCGCCGCCGGTCCTGGTAGAGGAGGTACGCCGCGCGGTGCAGCGCGACCGCCGTCTTGCCGGTGCCGGGGCCGCCCTCGACCTCGGTGATGGAGGCGGCGGGGGCGCGGATCACCTGGTCCTGCTCGGCCTGGATGGAGGCCACGATGTCCCGCATGGTGTGGCCGCGGGCCTGGCCGAGCGCGGCCATCAGCGCGCCGTCGCCGACCACCGGCAGCGCCCCGCCGTCGAGGGTGGCGCTGAGCTCCGGGCGCAGCAGGTCGTCCTCGACGCCGAGCACCCGGCGGCCCTTGCTGCGGATCACCCGGCGGCGGACGACGCGGCCGGGGGCGACCGGGGTGGAGCGGTAGAAGGGCGCGGCGGCGGGCGCCCGCCAGTCGATCACCAGCGGGGCGTAGTCGGCGTCCAGAACGCCGATGCGGCCGATGTGCAACGTTTCGGCGATCTCCGCGCGGTCGCCGTCCGGGCCGGTGCGGATGGCGTCGTCGGCGGGCTCCACGGAGGTGTAGGCGCCGTCGGGGCCGCGCTGGCCGTCCTTGCCCGGCAGCAGATCGATGCGGCCGAAGAGGAAGTCCTCGAACTCGCTGTTCAGCCGGTTGAGATGCACCCCGGCCCGGAAGACCTGGGCGTCCCGTTCGGCGAACGCGCCGGGCGTGCCGACCTGACCGCGCTTGGCGGCGTCGTCCATGAGGAACTCCGCCTCGTGGATCTTCTCCTCGAGGCGGTGGTACACCCGGTCCAGATGCGTCTGCTCGACCCGGATCTCGCTGTCCCGGACCCCGTCCCCGCGGTCCCCCCGCGGTGCCGTCCGGTCGTCATGCGTGGCGTTGTGCGCGGCCACCCAGGGGCCCCCTTCTGTGTTCTTAAGGGCAGCCGTCAACCGTACACCTCCGGGGAGGGGGTTTTCAGAGCCTGACCTGGGCCAGGCGCTGGCCGTCCAGGGTGCGGACCTCGAACCGCTCGATGTCGTCGGTGTTCATGGCGGCGCCGCCCTGGGCGTAGAGCGGCTCCTTGCTCCAGCGGGAGCCGTCCCCGTCCTTGACGCCGTAGCCCGAGGTGGGCACGGCCCAGGTGGTGATGGTCTCCTCGTGGCCGTCCTTGCCGATGGCGACCAGGTCGCAGGTGCGCGGCCCCTTGAGGTTGCCCAGCTTGAGGGCGACGGAGGTGCCCCACCCCTTCTGCTGGAGCGAGACGGAGGCGTCCACCTTGGTGACGGGGTCGACCGCGCTGAACTTCTGGCCCTGGTCGTACACCTGCTTGGAGGAGGAGGCCGCCACCTGGTCCTTGCCCCCGCCGTCGTCGGAGCTCGCGGTGATGGCCGCTCCCGCGAGCGGGCCGCCGACGATGAGGACGGCGGCCGCGGCGACGAGGAAGAGCCGCCTTCTGCCGGAGGCTTTGCGACTCACCGCGACGTCGTCCATCAGCCGGTCGAGCAGTTCGGGCCCCGGGCGGGCGGTGACCACCGCCGGGTCCGGGAGCGCGGTGCCGTCGGCGGCGGTGGCGTACTCGGCCAGCAGCGGCGGGAGGCCCATCAGCTCGTCGAGCTCGGCGGCGCACCGCTCACACCCGATGAGGTGGTCCTCGAAGCGCGCCGCGTCGGCGGGGTCGAGCACCCCGAGCGCATAGGCGCCGACCGCGGTGTGCTGCTGGTCGTCCGCTGCCGGCATCATGCCGTGACCCCCCGTTCCTCGAGCGAGAGCTTCAGGGAGCGCAGCGCGTAGAAGACCCGGGACCTCACCGTCCCGGCGGGAACGCCCAGCACTTCGGCCGCCTCACTCACCGTCCGTCCCTTGAAGTATGTCTCGACGAGCGCCGCTCTATGTGCATCGGTGAGGTCATTCAACGCGTCAGAAATGGTCATCTGGCGCAATGCGCGGTCGATGTCGTCCGCTGCGGGCATGACATGGAGCGGCGCCGCGTCCACTTCATGGGGACGTGCGCGGCGTTGGCGGTGGCCGTCAATGACGATGCGGCGGGCCACGGTCACCAGCCAGGGCCGTACCGATCCTCCGGAGCGCCGCAGTTGGTCGGCGTTGCGCCAGGCTCGCAGGAGGGTCTCCTGGACCACGTCCTCGGCGCGGTGCCGGTCGCCCGCGACCAGGCGCAGGACGAAGGCGAGAAGCGGGCCTGCGTGCTCCGCGTAGAGCGCGCGCATGAGCGCGTCGTCCGGTGTCGTCCTCTCGGTCACGAGGGCATCTTTGCGTACGCAAGCCGCCGGGTCGAGGGGGGTACGGGCTGGAAACGCTCGGCGTTCATCGACCACCGTGTGATGTAGATCGCATTCCCGGGCTGAACATCTCCCGCTGTCCGGTGCGTACTTGAGTCCGAGTAAGGCCGACGCCGGGCGGGCGCCGGCCACCAGGAAGGGCTCCCTCCCCAAATCCGCCCCGCAGGCCCCGGTCCCCCCATCCGGGGCCTGCGTCATGTCCGGGTCATGACTGAATATCGCTCATGCTTTGCTGATGCTCGGGTTTACGCGACGGCGGTGACGGGCAACCCGCTCGCGGTTTCCGCAGACTTCGCTGGAGCACCAGCGCCGGCGGCGGCCGCGCGAGGTGTCGAGGTAGACCAGCGAGCAGGTCTCCCCCTCACAGCGCCGCAACTGCCCGCGCGCCACCGGGTCGGTGAGCAGCTGCACCGCGTCCCGGGCGATCTCGGAGAGCAGCGCACCGCAGTCCGGCTTCCCCACCAGGGCGCCCACCAGGGTGCCGTCTGGTGTCCGTACGGCGCGCAGGGCGGGCGGAGCGGTGGCGGCCAGCGCGTTCATCCGTTCCAGATCGGCGGCCGCGGCATGGCCCTCGACCTCGGTGTGGACGATGCGGTGCAGCAGGTCGCGGGCGGCCCGGAAGCGGATGAGCCAGCGGTGGTCCACGGCCTCGAGCGAGGTGCCGCCGGGCACCAGTCCGGCGCCCAGCAGCCACGCCTTGAGGGGCTCCACCCCGCCGAGCCGCTCGACGGGCGCCTCGCTGAGCCGGCCGCCGACCGTGGCCACCAGGTCCAGGCAGATCCGCCCCGAGTCGAACCGCAGGTCGTAGGCCGACGCCGACGCCATGTTCCCGTCACCCCTTCGGGG
>NZ_JAAAYH010000627.1:0-3837 GCF_018035285.1 Streptomyces sp. MK37H
CCCGCCGCCCCCATGCTCAATTGCGCCGAAGGCGCGAAACGGCGCCGCAGACACCAAACGACAAACGACAAACGACACTCACTCCAGGACATGCCGCAGATAGCTCCGCGGATCGGCGAGATAGCGGCGCCAGTGGTCGACCAGGGCCAGCTCGCTCCAGGCCACCCGCCGCATCCCGTGCTCGCCGACCTCCACGATGTCCGCACCGGGCAGCGCGGTCAGCAGGGGCGAATGCGTAGCGCAGATGACCTGCCCGCCGTTCTTCACCAACTCATCCAAATGGCCGATGAGTTCAAGGCAGGAGGCGAAGGAGAGCGCCGCCTCCGGCTCGTCCATGACGTACAGCCCGGGCTGGAGGAACTTGTCCCGGAACGCCGCGAGAAACCCCTCGCCGTGGCTGACCGAATGCGGGGCGAAACCCTCCCGGTGCAGCGCGTCCAGCGCGGTCTCGGCGCGCAGGAAGAATCCCTTGCGCGCCGCCCAACTACCCAGCATCCGCCGCCCGCGCGGCGCCGCGTCGAAGCGGATCCGCTCACCCAGCGCCGACTTGGGCCGGTGGCTGGCGTAACGCCAATCGTGCGAACCGCCGTACGAATCCAGCCCGAACCCCTCCGCGAGGCCCTCGACCAGCGTCGACTTGCCCGACCCGTTCTCCCCGACGAGAAACGTCACCGGCGCGGCGAAGCGCAACCCGTCCGCCAGCAACCCCCGCACACACGGCACGGACCAGGGCCACCCCTCCTCCTCCCGCGACCCCGAGTCAATGTGTGCGTACGCACGTTCGATAATCATCGCTCGAGTCTCTCATAGGGCCGTGGGGCCGAGGCTGAGCTCAGGCGCGTTTCCAGTGGCTCGCCCTATGGTGATGGGGGTGGGGGCCCGAGCGGAGTGGGCCGCTCGGCTGGACGGCGGGGAGAGCGTTGATGTCGAGGATTATCCGGGGCCGAAACGATTGCGGGAACGGTGACAAGCTGCCCGGCCAGCCTTACCCAGGCCCGCATCCGCCGCCGACTCCCGATGGTGGGCCCGGGGTTCCGAACCCGCCCAAGGCCGCATGACGTTCGTGGGCATCGCCCGGCCCGGACGGGCCGCGTTGGGGCGGGTGCTTCTTGAGGCGGGGGTGATGACGGAGGACTGGGCGCCGACGTTCGCCGCCGTCGACCGGGCCGCGTTTCTGCCGGAGTTGATGTGGCCGTTCGACACGCGGACACAGGGGTCCGTCGCCGTCGACAAGGCCGAAGAGCCGGACGCCTGGTTCGCCGCCGCCGACAGCGATGCGCCCATCGTGACGCAGTGGGACGACGGCGAGCACACCGGCCCCGAGTCGGGGCGGGTGTCGACCAGCTCGTCCTCCATGCCCTCCGTCGTCTACGCCTTGCTGCGGGACCTGGCCGTGGACGAGGGCATGGCCGTGCTCGACGTGGGCACCGGCACGGGGGAGACGGCCGGGGCGCTGACGCATCGCTGTGGCGGCCGTAAGGTCACCACGGTCGAGGTGGACCCCGAGGTGTCGCGTCATGCGCGCCGGCGGCTGGCCGCGACCGGGTTGCGGCCGGATGTCGTGCTCGGTGACGGTGCGAAGGGCTGTGCGGGCAACGCACCGTATGACCGGGTCCTGGCCACCGTCGGCGTCCGGGAGATCCCGGGGGCGTGGATCGAGCAGACGCGGCCCGGGGGCCTGATCGTCGCCCCCTGGGGCACGCATTACACCCATGCGGACGCCGTGGCCCGGCTGGTGGTGCGCCGGGACGGGACGGCGTCGGGGCGTTTCACCGGGCCCGTCGAGTTCATGAAGCTGCGCGGCCAGCGGCTGTCGCTGCCGCCGCACGGCGCCTACGTCCCGGACGAGGGCGGGGACAGCGGCGGCGCCGATACGTCCGGCACCGGCATCCCCGAGGGGGAGTTCCTCGCCCCGCCGTATTCCGCCCTCCCCTTCGCGCTGGGGCTCCGGGTACGCCATTGCGTTCAGGTCGTGGCCGCCCCGCACGATGGCGCGCGACCCGTGTGGCTCTACGGGCTGGCCGACCGTTCCTGGGCGTGCGTCGTGTTCCGCGAGGGGGAGGCGGAGGCGCGCGTCTGGCAGGCGGGGGAGCGTCGGCTGTGGGACGAGGTCGAGGCCGCGTACGGGTGGTGGGTCGGCCATGGCAGGCCGGACCACACCCGCTTCGGCCTTACGGTCGGGCCGGGTCCCGTCGGTCATCGGGCGTGGCTGGACGATCCGGCCGACTCCTGGTCCCCGTAGCCCGGCCGGTTCCCGGTCTCCGTAGCCCAACCGGTTCCCGGTCCCCGTAGGGACACGCGCGACGCGTCGCGCTCCTGGGAACTGATGGGCTGCCGTAAGCGGAATCGATCCGTCCTGGTAACCCGCTGTCCGCCGGGTCGCGGGGGCGCTGTGCCACGCTTGAGGCCGGTTCGCGCGCATGGTGCGGGCCGGTGATGCGAAGTGAGGGCGCGGCGTGCAGAAGCCCCGATGGAAGACCGTGGGGGGAACCCTGCTGCGGGTGGCGGCGGTGTGGGCGGTGTCCACGCTCACGATGCTGGCGCTCGCCGGAATCCTCCCCGACTTTCGCTTGAAGTCAGGTGACGGTGACAGCGCCACGCAGATCGCCGTCACGGCCGCCAGCGGCGCGGGGGCCTTCGGGGTGCTCAGCGCGCTGGTGTGGCCGCTGCTCGTACGGGCGTTGCTGTTGATGCCCGCGTTGGTGCTGGGGCTCCTGGTGTTCGTGCTCAACGGCTCGATGCTGCTGATCGCCCTCAGCGTGAACCCGGACGGGCGCGGCGCCGCCGAGCCGGAGACCGCCGTCGTGGTGGCGGCCGTGATGTCCGCCGCGTCGTCGGCCACGAGCACCTTCCTGACCGTGCGGGACGACGGCGCCTACCGGCGGCGGCTGGCGCGGCTGGCCGTGCGGCGCAGGCGGCGGCTCGGCGAGGACGGGGGGAGCGACGAGCCCCCGGGGACGGTGTTCCTGCAGCTCGACGGGGTGGGGCACGCGGTGCTCCGGGAGGCGCTGCGGGAGCGCGAGAACCGGCCCCCGGTGATGCCCACCGTCGCGGGCTGGCTCCAGAGCACCCACAAGGTCACACCCTGGCGCACCGACTGGTCCAGTCAGACCGGCGCCAGCCAACTCGGCATCCTGCACGGCTCCAACGAGGACGTGCCCGCCTTCCGCTGGTACGAGAAGAAGACCGGGGAGGTGATGGTGAGCAACCGGCCGACCAGCGCGGCGGTGCTCCAGCGCCGCGCCGCCGCCCGGGCGAGACACGACGGACTCCTCACGGTGGACGGGGCCAGCCGGGGCAACCTCTTCACCGGCGGCGCCGATCAGCTCGCGCTGGTCCTCTCGGTCGCGGCGCGGCGCGGTAAGCACAACCGCTCCCGCTCCGGCTACTTCGCGTACTTCGCCGACCCCGCCAACGCCACCCGCACCGCCGTGTCGTTCCTCGCCGAGGTGGTCCGGGAGATCTGCCAGTCCACCCGCGCCAAGCTGCGCCGCGAGACGCCCCGGGTGAAGCGGGGCGGGCTGTATCCGTTCATCCGGGCGTTCGCCACCGTCGTGGAGCGGGACGTCGTCGTGACGGCGGTGATGGGGGACATCCTCTCCGGCCGTACCGCGATCTACGCCGATCTCGTGGCGTACGACGAGGTGGCCCACCACTCGGGGCCGCGCAGCCGGGACGCCCGGCAGGTGCTCGCCCGGCTCGACCGCTCCATCGCGCTGATCGCCAAGGTCGCCGAGCACGCCCCGCGCGACTACCGCATCGTGCTGCTCTCCGACCACGGGCAGAGCCCCGGCGAGACCTTCGCGGGAGCGTACGGGCTGAGGCTGGAGGACCTGG
>NZ_JAAAYH010000628.1:0-3836 GCF_018035285.1 Streptomyces sp. MK37H
GATCTGCAGGGTCATACAGGCGGGGAAGAGCCCGCTCCAGGTGTGCCCGCGCCAACTCTCGTACGTACCGGGGCGCTTCCACACGGGCAGGGCCTGGTCCATATGGGCCCGGCCCTCGGAGAACCTGCCCTGCTCCATATAGGTGATCCCGATCTCGTAGAGGGCGAAGCCCTCATGGTGGATGTTGCCCGTGCGGCGGGCGTACTCCAGGCTCTCCTTGAAACAGGTCAGGGCGTCCTCGGGGCGGCCCAGGCCCCGGTGGGCCCGGCCGAGGTTGCCCAGGCCGATCACCTCGGCCGGCAGATCCCCGGCCTCCCGGGCGAGGGCGAGCTGCCGCTCCTGCACCGTGATGGCCTCCTCGTACAGGCCGAGTTCGCACAGCGCGTCCGCGAGATTGCACGCGGTGCGCAACTCGCCCTCCCGATGGCCCAGTTCGCGCCAGATCTCCAGCGCCGACTCCAGGGTGGTGCGTACCTCGTCATAGCTGTGCTGCAGCCAGTACGCGGCGGAGAGGCCGTCCAGCCCCCACGCCTCGCTCTCCGGGTCGCCCAGGCGGCGGGCGGTCTCGACGGCCAGCTCGTTGACCGTCTGGAGATCCTGGGCGTGGGCCCGGGGGAAGAGGAACCACTGGAGCGCCCGCGCCAGCCGCAGGCCCAGGCGTGCGATCGACTCGGGCTGGGCGGGCCCGGCCGCCTGGGCGACGGCGGCCAGCAGATTGGGCAACTCGTCCTTCAGCCAGCTCTCCGCCTCGTCCTGGCCGTTCAGCGGCACCGCCGGACCCTCGACCGGGTGCCGGGGCCAGGGGCGGAGCGGGTCGAGCAGGGTGACCGCCTGCTGGGCGGTGGCCGCGTAGCAGGACAGCGCCCGCTCCAGCGCCGCCGAGCGCTCCGCCTCGGGCTCCTCCTGCTCCGCCTGCTCCGACGCGAACAGCCGCAGCAGATCGTGCATGTGGTAGCGGACGGAGTCCCGGCTCTCCAGGAGCTGGGCGTCGACCAGCCGCTCCAGCGCGTTCTCGGTGCGGTCGGCGGGCAGGTCCAGCAGCGCGGCGGCCACCGGCAGGCTCACATCGTGCCCGTGCACCACGCTGAGCAGCCGGAAGGCGCGGACCGCGTCCAGGTCGTCGGAGCGCCGGCCGAGCCGGAAGCCCTCGTAGCTCACCTGGAAGCTGACGCGGACGGCCAGATCGCCGAAGCGCAGCTCGTCCAGCCGGCCGCGGGCGTCGGTCAGCTTGGTCACGAGGGTGCGCAGCGGCCACGCGGGGCGGGCGGCCAGCCGGGCACCGGCGATCCGCAGCGCCAGCGGCAGCCAGCCGCACAGCCGGGTGATCTCCTCCGCCTCGGCGGGCTCGGCCCGCACCCGCTCCGCGCCCACGACCCGCTCCAGCAGGGCCACCGCCTGGTCCTGGGGGAGCACATCCAGATGCAGATGGGTGGCGCCCTCCAGGGTGGTCAGCATCTCGCGGCTGGTGACCAGGGCGGCGCAGCCCGGCCCGGCGGGGATCAGCGGCCGCACCTGGTCCACACTGGCGGCGTTGTCGAGGATCACCAGCAGCCTCCGGCCCGCCGCCAGCGAACGGAACTGCGCGGACGCCTCGTCGGTGTCGCTCGGTACATTGGAGCCGTCCACGCCGAGGGCGCGCAGAAACCGGCCGAGCACCTCACCGGGGTCAAGGGCCGACTGCCCGGCGGTCGCCCCGTACAGATCCACATAGAGCTGGCCGTCGGGGAAGCGGTCGGCGAGCTGGTGCGCGGCGTGGATGGCCAGGGTCGACTTGCCGACCCCGCCGGTGCCGTCGATGGCCGCGAGCACCACCGACCGTCCGCCCTCGCCCGCCTCCGGGTCCCCGGCCGCGTCCATCAGCGCCTGGATCACCGCGACCTCGCCATGGCGGCCGGTGAACGCGGGGCTGGCGGGCGGCAGTTGGCGCGGGCCCCGGTGGGCCTTGCGGGCAGCGGCGGCGGGGCCGGGCCGGTCCGCCTCCGGGGCGGGCGCGGCCATCAGGGAGGCGTCGGCGTTCAGGATCCGCTCGTGGAGGTCGCGCAGCGGCGGGGTCGGCTCGACCCCCAGCTCCTCGCTCAGCAGCCGGTGCAGATCGCGGTAGGCGGCCAGGGCGTCGGCCTGCCGCCCGGACCGGTACAGCGCCAGCATCAAGCGGCCGCGCAGCTCCTCGCGGAACGGATGCTCGGCGGTCAGCGCCTCCAGCTCGCCCAGGACGGCCGTATGGCGCCCGCACCGCAGGTCCGCGTCGATCCGGGCGTCCACGGCCTGCAGCCGGCACTCCTCGAGCCGGGTGGACTCCGCCGTCACCACCGGGGTCGGGGGCACATCGGCGAACGGGGTGCCGCGCCACATCGCCAGCGCCTCACGCAGCCGCTCCGCCGCGGTCTCGGGCACCTCCCGGTCGAGGGCCCGCCGCCCCTCCTCGACCAGCTGCTCGAAGCGGTGGGCGTCGAACTCGGCGGCCTCCACCGCCAGTCGGTAGCCCTGTGCCTTGTAGCCCTGCTTCTCGGTGATCAGGGTCTGCCCGGTCTCGTCGCCCATGGTCTGGCGGAGCCGGGAGACATAAGTCTGCAGCAGTTTGGTGGCGCTCTGGGGCGCCCGGTCCTCGCCCCAGAGCTCGTCCAGGAGCCGTTCGGTGGAGACGGTCTGGTTGGCGTGGCACAGCAGCACCGCGAGCAGCGTCCGCCACTTGGCCGGCCCCAGGGAGGCCCACCCCTCGCCGGTGCGCAGCTCAAGCGCCCCCAGGACCCGGTATCGCACCCGTCCCCTTCCATCGGCTCGTCAACTGACCACTCCGCAATGGTTATACCTCCGATGTGGCCGCTGCCGTGCATCGTTCCATCCGCCGGGAACAAGCCCGCGCCGGGTACGGGCTCGCGCGGATCGCCGAAAATCGTCTCATCGGGGGCCGTGGTGGAGCGGCCGAGGTCAGAACGGCCGGTCGCCCTCGATGGCGACGCGCTCGGCGACCCTGCGATGCGGGGCGTAGTCGTTGACCGCGTAGTGCTGTGTGGCGCGGTTGTCCCAGAACGCGATGTCGCCCGGCTGCCAGTGGAAGCGCACCTGGTACTCCGGGACATGCGCCTGCCGGCACAGGAAGCTCAGCAGCCGGTCGCTCTCCTCCCGCTCCATCCCGGTGATCCGGGTGGTGAAGGAGGTGTTGACGAACAGCATCCGCCGGCCGGTCTCCGGATGGGTGCGCACCACCGGGTGCTCCACCGGCGGGAACATCTCCTGGAACGGGGCCAGCCGCTCCGGTCCGTAGAAGCGGACGAAGCCGGGGATGACGTCGTGGACGGCGGTGGCGCCGTCGACGCGCTCCTTCACCTCCGCCGGGAGGTTGTCGTACGCCGCCGCCATGTCGGCCCACATGGTGTCCCCGCCCACCGGTGGCACCTCACGCAGCTGGAGCACGGCGCCGAGCGCGGGCCGGGTGCGGAAGGTGACGTCGGTGTGCCAGACGTTCTCGAAGGTCGGTGTGGCGCCGGACGCCTTGTCGAAGCGGACCACATCCTCGCTGGACCCGGCCGCGAGAAGCGGATTGGTCTCCAACTCGCCCCAGTTGCGGGCGAATCCGCGCTGCTGCTCCGGGGTGAGGTGCTGGGCCCGGAAGAAGAGCACCTTCCACTCCAGCAGGGCGCGGTTCAGCTCCTCGCGCAGCGCGGGCTCCAGCGGCCGGGAGAGGTCCAGGCCGCGGATCTCGGCGCCGATGACGCGACCGAGGGGCACGATCTCGAACCGCTCGTACGGACGCTCCTCCCACCCCTCGGGCAGCCGCCGCAGAATGCGCGCGCCCTCGTACATGCCGTCCGGCGGGATGGTGGCCTCGCGCAGAG
>NZ_JAAAYH010000629.1:0-3829 GCF_018035285.1 Streptomyces sp. MK37H
CGACGGCTGCGCGAACTCGGCGATCTTCACCAGAGCGGGATCCTCACCGAGGAGGAGTTCACCACCGCCAAACAGGCCGTGCTCCGCCGCTTCTCCGACGCCTGAGGGACGGTTTCCCCGCGACCGAGGGACGGCTTCCCCCGCGACGGAGGGACGGCTTCCCCACGCCTGAGGGACGGTTTCCCCGCCACCGAGGGCCGGATTTTCCGTCACCGAGGCCCAACCCTGCCCGATATCGGGCAGGAATGTTGCGAAACACCGCGCCGCATCGCAGTATCTACGGATGCTCGACCGCCGTATGTCCCACGATGACCTTATCGACCACCTGGTCCGCAGTACGCCGCTCAGCCGCGGCGAGGCGGGCCGGGTGGTGCTGGACGTCCTGGCGTACTTCGACGAGACGACGGAGGAGTTCGTCCGGCGCCGCCACCGCGAGCTCCAGTCCGGCGGGCTGACCAACGCGGACATCTTCGAGCGGATCACGGCCGAGCTGCCGTACCGCGCGGTGGCCCCGCCCGAACTCTCGCTGCGCCAGCTGCGCCGCATCGTCTACGGCTGACCACGCCGGTACGACGCCGGTCCACGACGGCGGCCGCCACCGCCGGACACGAGCACGAGCATGCACGAGCGATCCAATGGGAGGGCCTGAACACCATGTGCGGAATCGTCGGATACATCGGGAAACGCGATGTGGCACCGCTGCTGCTGGAGGGGCTGCAGCGACTGGAGTACCGCGGCTATGACTCCGCGGGGCTAGCGATCCAGGGCAAGCCCGCCAAAGGCGCCCAGAGCGCCGGGCTGAAGACCGCCAAGGCCAAGGGGCGGGTCCGCGACCTCGAGGCCAAGCTGCCCAAGCGGTTCGCGGGCACCACCGGCATCGCCCACACCCGCTGGGCCACCCATGGCGCGCCCAACGACATCAACGCCCACCCGCATCTGGACGCGGACGGCAAGGTCGCCATCGTCCACAACGGCATCATCGACAACGCCGCCGATCTGCGCGCCAAGCTGGCCGCCGACGGCGTGGAGCTGGTCTCCGACACCGACTCCGAGGCGCTCGCCCACCTCATCGGCCGCTCCCAGGCGCCCACCCTGGAGGAGAAGGTCCGCCACGCGCTGGCGATGGTCGAGGGCACCTACGGCATCGCCGTGCTGCACGCGGACTTCCCCGACCGCATCGTCGTCGCCCGCAACGGCTCGCCGGTGGTGCTGGGCATCGGCGAGAAGGAGATGTTCGTCGCCTCGGACGTCGCCGCGCTGGTCAGCCACACCCGCCAGGTGGTCACCCTGGACGACGGCGAGATGGCCACCCTCAAGGCCGACGACTACCGCACCTACACCACCGAGGGCAGCCGCACCTCCACCTCCCCCACCACCGTGGAGTGGGAGGCCGAGTCGTACGACATGGGCGGCCACGACACCTATATGCACAAGGAGATCCACGAGCAGGTCGACGCCGTGGACCGGGTGCTGCGCGGCCGGATCGACGACCGCTTCTCCACCGTCCACCTGGGCGGGCTCAACCTGGACGCCCGCGAGGCGCGCGGGGTGCGCCGGGTCAAGATCCTCGGCTGTGGTTCGGCGTACCACACGGGCCTGATCGGCGCCCAGCTGATCGAGGAGCTGGCCCGGATCCCGGCGGACGCGGAGCCCGCGAGCGAGTTCCGCTACCGCAACCCGGTGGTGGACCCGGACACCCTCTACATCGCGGTCAGCCAGTCCGGCGAGACCTACGACACCCTGGCGGCCGTCCAGGAGCTCAAGCGCAAGGGCGCGCGGGTGCTGGGCGTCGTCAATGTCGTGGGCAGCGCGATCGCCCGGGAGACGGACGGCGGGGTGTACGTCCACGCCGGGCCGGAGGTGTGTGTCGTCTCCACCAAGTGCTTCACCAACACCGCCGTCGCCTTCGCGCTGCTCGCCCTGCACCTGGGCCGGATCCGCGATCTCTCGGTCGCCGACGGCAAGCGGATCATCGCCGGGCTGCGCAAGCTCCCCGAGCAGATCGCCGAGGTGCTGCGCGGCGAGGAGGAGATCAAAAAGCTCGCCGCGGAATATGCGAACGCAAAGAGCATGATGTTCGTGGGACGGGTCCGCGGCTACCCGGTGGCGCGCGAGGCGTCCCTGAAGCTGAAGGAGGTCTCCTACGTCCACGCCGAGGCGTACCCGGCCTCCGAACTCAAGCACGGGCCGCTCGCGCTGATCGAGCCCGAGGTGCCCACCGTGGCCGTGCTGCCCGACGACGACCTGCTGGAGAAGAACCGGGCGACGCTGGAGGAGATCAAGGCCCGCAGCGGCCGGATCCTTGCCGTGGCCCACCGGGAGCAGGAGAAGGCGGACCACACGATCGTGGTCCCCCGCAATGAGGTGGAGCTCGACCCGATCCTGATGGGCATTCCGCTCCAACTGCTCGCCTACCACACGGCGCTGGCGCTCGGCCGGGACATCGACAAGCCCCGCAACCTCGCCAAATCGGTGACGGTCGAGTAGACCCGCACCGCCCGCGACCCCGGCGGATCCTTCGGCGGTCCCCCGCGTGTGCCACCACGCACGCGGGGGCCGCCTCCCCTTCGCCGACGTCGCCTCTCATACGCCGGCGGCTGGCCGTCGCGCGGGAACCGTCACTTCCCGCGCGACAGCACGATCGAACGGTTTGTACCCCTCACAAACGCACAATCCACCTCTACGCACGGGTAGGTTCGTCCGTTGTCAAGATGGACTTGACGCCATCTCACCTGCGGTCAAGGGGAGTTGAGGGTGTCCGGTTCCAGGCGCCCGCGCCAAGTCGTGCCGACGGCAGAGGTTTTGGACTGAACAACGTCACTTGACGAGGAGGCGCGCCGGGCACGGTGCGTCCAGAGTCTCAGGAACTCAAGCGAACCCAGAAGGGCCAAAAGGCCCCGGGATGCAGCCAGGAGGGCCCGCAAGGACGGGCACGACGGGCCCGCGAGAGAGGGGACCGAGGGCGCTCAGGGGATGCTCAGAGGACGCCGATGGGGACGCTCAGGGGATGCCGATGGGCGACGCTCGGGGGATGACGACGGGCGGACGGATCAGGGGATGACGACGACGGGCCGCTGCGCCCGACGTGCGAGCCGCCCCGCGACCGAGCCGAAGATCCGCCCCACCAGCCCGTGCGTGGAGCCCACCACGATGGCGTCGGCCGCGTACTCCCGGCCGACCTCCTCCAGCTCATGGCAGATGTCCCCGCCCCGCTCGACGAGGATCCAGGGCACCTCGGAGAGATGATCGGCGCAGGCCAGCTCGAGCCCCAGCACCTCGGTGCGGTGATCGGGGACGTCGACGAAGACCGGCGGCTCACAGCCCGCCCAGACCGTCGTCGGCAGCCGGTTGGCCACATGGACGATGATCAGCCCGGAGCCGGAGCGCCGGGCCATGCCGATCGCATAGGCGAGGGCGCGCTCGCTCGACATGGAGCCGTCGAATCCCACCACAACACCGTGCTGGAACGCTGGATCGCAGGAATGACGTGTTTCTTCCGCCGCTTCGGGGTGCGCCATGTGATCGGCGACCCGCTTGCGGTCCGCGGGTTCGGGGATTTCGTGACCGGCCATCGGTGTCTCGGCGAAGGATGTCCTCGTGCGGAGGGATCGGCGGGGGCTCAGGTAGAGGGCTGTCGGGGGACTTGAGCTCCGCTGGAGCTCGGGGGCGGTCTCGAGGAGTCGAAATCCGTCCGGGATTCATCTTTCCAAGCCCTTACCCCCAAGGGTACGGCGGCATTCACCACGTGCCCAGAGGCCGCCACGGGAGCGGAGCGCCCGAAGCGTTCCCCGGAGCATGCCGGAGGGCGGCCCGTAACGCAATGCCCCAA
>NZ_JAAAYH010000063.1:0-30191 GCF_018035285.1 Streptomyces sp. MK37H
GACTACAAGAAAGCCGTCGCCGCGCGGCTCGCCGACACCGCCCGCGAAGCCGGCGCCGCCGACCCTGAGAAGCTCGGCGAGCAGCTCGCGCTGCTCATCGACGGCGCCGCGGCCCGCACCCGGGTCCTCAACGCCGACGCCTTCCCCACCGCCGCCGCCATCGCCGCCGTCCTCATCGACAACGCCATCCCCGCCACAGCCAGCGATGACCGACGACGGGAGGAAGCGCCGAGTTAACGTGGCACATCGCGGCCGGGCTGGACGCGCTACCGGTCACGCGGCCGCACCCGCTGGCACGCGACACCAGCCGCCCGGCACCTGGCCCGGACCTGCTGGCTTTTACGAAACTGGCCGCCCGCCTGCTGAAGGCCGCAGCAGAAGCCGCCGGGGAGACCGGCGCCCCCCCGAGGACCCGCCGACGTGGTCGGCCTGGAATGCCTGGAAGCGGTCCATCGCCTGCCGCTGCACATCGGCCAGCGCGGGCAGTATGCCTCGGCGGTAGAGCGCCTCGGCGCTGGGCGTGGTGATCGTCCCGCCCTTGATCGTCGGGTCCACTTCGGTGAGGCGCTCCAGGGCGGTCACCCGCGCACCTCCGAGCCGGAGCTCGCAGGCCGGCATCAGTCCGACCGGGCCGCCTCCGGCCACCACTACGTCATAGTCCATAGCGCCGACTATGACCGAGGGCCAAAAGGCCAAAAGGGCACCGCGGCGTCAAGGGACCGGCCCCGCGAGGAGAATGGGGCCAGCACCAGCGCAGTTAGCGCTGAGGACGATCAAGGAACGAGGCTCATCGGCTGCTATCGCCGGGAGCGAGCAGGCTCGTGAGCTCGGCGATCGCCTCTGGGGACGGCTTGAAGTGGCGGCGGACGATCGTAGGCTTCTCGTGCCGGGGGCTTCGCCATGAGCATCGGGAGCGACGAGCCCTGCTCGGCGGTCTCGTAGAGCATCCGCCACAGCGTCTTCTCCCGGAGATGGACCTCGCGCCGCGCAGCGGGGACAGGTCCGCGTCGGCGGTGAGCAGGGTGTCCAGGTCGCTCGTCACAGAACGATCTTGGACGACCTACGGGTTCCTGGCGCTCTCGACGTTGGAGATCATCCTGCGCAGCACCTTGAGCGCGGCCACGTACTCCTCGTCGCTGATGCCGTCGTGGACCACAGCACGAAGTTCGGTTACCAGTTCGCGCAGCCGCATCCTGGCGGCTTCTCCTGCGTCGGTGAGGTACAGACGATGTCCGGCGTCGGTCCGCAGCCAGCCGCGGTGAAGCAACTGGGCCACGGCACAGGGGATCTCGTGTTGCCCATCTGTGAGGGGCAACAGATGGGCGGCTATCTCGTCGCGGCTCGGCGCCGCAGGCCAGTACTTGACGCTGTTGAGTACCCAGTACTGAGGCTGCGTGACGTCGATCCCAGCCATGGCGTCACGCAGCTGCCGGGTAACGACCGCGTGAGCCTGACCACTCCAGTAGCCGATGGGCTGGCCGGCCAGCATGTCGTCGGTGGCAGTTGGATCGGCCGGCGCCTGGTCGGTGGTGGTGCCAGTCAGGAAGTCCATGATCACGACGCTACATCCGCGCGCCCAACCTGAACACTGTCGAAGGCCGCATCAACCGCCGTCGCGGTGGCGGGGCGCATTTCCTCTACTCCCATGCACGCCCCGTCACCATTCGGAAGAGCTCGCCTAGGAGCGGGTCCGGCACAGTTCCTGGTCCACGAGTGTGCTCATGGCCTGCTGGGTGTCCTGGCCGCCGTCACTGGTGACGTACACCACGGCGGTCCGGGTCCCGTCCCGGGTGACGCCACCCCAGGTGTGATAGCCGAGCAGTTCGCCCGGGTGACCGAAGTAGCTGCCGCCACAGGAGAGCGGGATCTCGCCCAGACCGAGTCCGTACCTCACGCCCGGCTCGGACGCGGGCCTGGTGGTCGTCATCTCGTCGAGCTGCGCCGGAGCCAGCAGACGGCCGCCGAGCAGTGCGGTGTAGAACCGGTTCAGGTCGCGCGTGGTGCTGATGATCGACCCGGAACCGACGGCCATACTCGGATTGAGCGTCGTGACATCGATGCCGGTGTCGGTGCCGAACGCGGCGTAGCCGCGGGCGTGCGGGCCCAGAATGAACGGGAAGGTGCCGGGCGTACTGGTGTCCCTCAGGCCCAGCGGGCGGATGATCCGGTCGTTCACCTCCTGTGCCCAGCTCCGGCCGGTGACCTCGTGGATGATCATCGCGGCGAGAATGTAGTTGGTGTTGGAGTACGACCAGTCAGTGCCCGGGGGGAAGTGGGGAGGGTGCCGCATCGCCTGCCCCACCAGCTCCTCGGGGGTGTAGGTGCGGAACCGCTCGGCTCGATAGCCGTCCGCGCTGTTCAACGCGGGTATCTCCGGCTCGACGTCGGGGATGCCGCTGGTGTGCTGCAGCAGCTGCCGCACGGTGATCCGGCTGCCGTCGTTGCCGTTGCCCTGGACCACTCCCGGCAGCCACCGCTCGACGGTGTCCTCCAGGGAGATTCGCCCCTCGCCGAGGAGTTGCAGCACGACCGTGGCGGTGAAGGTCTTGGTGGCGCTGCCGATACGGAACCTGCCGTTGTGCGGCATCGGCCTCCCGGTGCCCCTCCCGGCCGTCCCGGCGCCCGCGCTGTGGCGTGCGTGCGGTGACGTCACCTCGGCGAACACACCGACAGCCCCGGTGTCATGGATCGCCTCCACCTGCTGTTGGAGCGGATCGGCCTGCTGGGGCTTCGCCGCCGCCGTCAGCCCGGTCGATACCGCGAGGAGGACCCCGACCAGGCCGGTCAGGACAAGTGCGCCTCGCCGACGCCTTCTCAGCACATGCATGGTGATCCCTCTTCTCCTGAGGTCGCCTGCACGGTCAGGGACCGCTCAGGCCGCGGCCCGCGGCTGTCTCGCCCCCGGAGCCGGTGGTCGACGACCATCCCACCAGCGGAGAGGGGATCGGCCCATCCGGCTGTCCCCCCGACGTGCCGATGCGCTGTCCTCAGGGCAGTGCCTGGGGCTACCCCCCCGCAGGCACGCCGAGGCTTCCCCTGGCCGCTCTGACCAGCGGAGATAGCGAACACGGCCTGGTCGACCGGCTCAGCCAGGACCTCGACGTAGCCACGGAGAACCCCGCACCCATGGCGGAGATCGCCCGCTCCCTCGTCGCCGCGCTCGCCGCCGCGGCGAGCAGGATCCACGCGCACCGTGATTGGCCGATGAGCCCGACCCACGGCCCGGCCACGGTCAACATCGGCACGTTCCACGCGGGCGAGCAGCCCAACTGGTGCCGGACCACGCCGAGATGCGGCTGGACGTGCGCACCGTTCCCGGCTTCGGACGGGACGAGGCGATCGCGGAGATCGCCCGGCTGTGCGGCGACGGCATCGGCCTCGAACCGCTCCTGGACCTGCCCGGCGTCGCCACCGCCCCGTCGGATGCCACGGCCCCGTCGGATGCCACGGCCCCGTCGGCTGCCGCCGCCGCGCGGGAGATCCTGGCCCCCGGCTCCTCAGCCCGCCCGGCCGAATACGCGACCTACTTCACCGACGCCTCAGTGCTGACGGGCCGGCTCGGCGACCCGGCGGTGGTGGTGTACGGACCGGGCGACCCGGATCAGGCCCATGTCACCGATGAATCCTGCTCGTTGGGCGCGATGAACGAGTCCGCGGAGGCGATGCACCGGCTGCTGCGGCGCTTGTAGCCCAACGAGCGCGGTGCCGTCCCGGGCCCGAGTCCGAAGACCGCCTCGACAGGTGCCGTGCGCTATCCATGATCGTTCTCGCCGATAGCCGCTGTAGCGATGTTCCCCGAGGCCGGACACCCTCGTGGCCCCCTCGCTCGACCGCTACGGCCGCAGCCTCCAGGACCTCGTCAACATGGTCGCCGAACTGCGCGAGCGCGGCATCGGCTCAGCTCGCTGAGCTGTCCGACGAAGTCGACGCGCTGCTGGCCGACTTATCCCTGCCTGGTGAGATCTTCGGGGCGATCATCGCGGCGACGCCCTCCTGCAACCAGGGAGGAGTGCCCGGCCCCGTCAGTCGCGCTTCGCTGACGTCCCTGCCCGCAAGCCGTCGACGAGCAGGTCGAGCATCCGCCCGGCCTGCTCGCGGTCTTCGGTCGCGAGGAAGATCCCTACCAGAGTGCTGACGACGTCGTCGGGGCGCACGTCCGCCCGGAGCGTGCCCTCCCGCGCCCCGGCGGCGAGCAGCGCGCCGACGGCGCCGTTGATGTTCGATCGCGCGCGGGCGGAGGCAACCCTGCCCTCTGCGGTGATCGCCTTGAGCGTCTCGGCCATGCCGCGCTTGGTGGCGATGAAGTCGGCGTAGTCGTCCATCCACGTGCGCAGTGCGGTGACGGGCTCGTGCTCAGCGAGCAGCGGCTCCACGCGGGAGCACAGTTGTGCGCGCTCGGCGCGGTAGACCGCTTCGATCAGTGCCTCGCGGGTCGGGTAGTGCCGGTAGAGCGTGCCGATCCCGACGCCGGCCTCGCGGGCGACGGCCTCCAGGGTCGGCGTCTGTCCGGCGGTGAAGGCGGCGCGGGCCACCTCAAGGAGGCGGTCCCGGTTGCGCTGGGCGTCGGCCCGCAGGCGTGGTTCACGGTCGACAGCAGCCATGAAGCGGAGGCGCCTCCGATTGTGATACGTTGCGGAGGTCCCTCCGCTTAGCCGTGAGCCTACCGTTCCGCGGGAGTCCCACCATGACCACCACCCGCACCACTTCGGGCGCACGCCCACACCCCGGCGGGCTCACGTCTCTCGCCGGGCGTCCCGTCGCCCGCATCGGCTACGGCGCGATGCAGCTCGAGCACGGCGACGACGAGCCCGCCCTCCCCGTGCTGCGCCGGGCCGTCGAGCTGGGCGTCGACCACATCGACACCGCCGAGTTCTACGGAGCGGGCCGCGTCAACGCGCGCATCCGAGCCGCCCTGCACCCATACCCCGAGTACCTGGTGCTGGCCAGCAAGGTCGGTGCCACCAGCGACCCGGGCGGCCAATACGGGCTGCGTCCGGCGCAAAGGCCCGCCGAGCTGCGCTCCGAGCTGGAGGCGAACCTGCGCACGCTGGGCGCCGAGCGCCTCGACGTGGTCAACATCTACCCGATGTACCGGACGCAAGGAATCCCCGCCGACCAGCGAGTCGACTTCGATGACCAGCTCGCCGAGCTGATCGCCCTGCGCGACGCCGGGCTGCTCGGCGGAATCGGCCTCAGCCACGTCGACGCCGACCAGTTACGGCACGCCCTGCCGGCCGGCGTCGTCTGCGTGCAGAACGCCTACAGCCTCGTCGACCGTTCGTCCGAGCCCGTGCTCGACCTCTGCCGCGAGCACGGCATCGCCTGGGCGCCGTACTTCCCGCTCGGGTCGGGCTTCCCGGAGCTGCCGAAGGTCGCCGACCAGCCTGCCGTGCGGGAGGTAGCGACGCGGCTGGGCGCAACCCCGTCCCAGGTCGGGCTGGCATGGGTGCTCACCCGGGGGCCGCAGACGCTTCTCATCCCCGGCACACGCAGCATCGACCACCTTGAGGAGAACCTCGCTGTCGGCGACGTCATACTCGACGAGGAGGCGCTTGCCGCGCTGGAGGAATAGCCCGCGCTTCCACCCGGTCGCTGCTGGGAGGTGCCGGCGATCTGCCACCTCCAGCGCCTCGGGGCTGCCTGGCCGATGGCCTTGGTGAAGGCCATCAGCCGGTCACGGCACACGATCTCGGCGCCGGGGTGTTCGCTGAGCCAGGCTGCGATTGTGCTGGTCTCACGATCAGGCAGTACGTCCACCGGCCTGGACGTTTCGATGTCGACAAGGAGCGTTCCATAGGTCCGTCCCCGGCGGGACGCGAACTCGTCGACACCGAGTATCCGCGGTGCCCGGGCCCGCACGGCGGGCGCCGTCAGTTGCCCCAGGACCGCGGTACGTCGGCCATGGATTCGCAATCGGGCGCAGGGACGCTGGCCCGGACGTCCGCCGAGTTCCACCGCGACCGCCCTCATGGCCGACCGCGCGGCTGTTGAGCAACGGCGTCGTGGCTCGGTCAGGCCCGCCACCTGTTCCACGAAGGTCCGACGCCTGCACTGGTCTTGACCGCAGAAGAACCGGCGCACGCGGAGGCGGACGATCATCCTGTGGCCTGCGACGGGCAGCGCGGCTATGTGCCGCCAGTACCGGCTGTGAACTCGCGCGGCGGGGTGCTGACACTGGGGGCATGTACCCGGCGGTCCGCAGCCTGCTGCGTCAATCATCAGGTTGTCATCGGCGACAACGGCCTGCCGCATCACGAGGCGCCGTGGATCGTGAAGGTGTGGCAGAACCGGCGCCTTGAACAGTACGCGGCGGCCTGGGACCCCGGCGGACGGCACAGTCCGAACACGCTGGACTTTGGGCCGCACGTAGATGCCGGGCTTGTTGAGGAGTGCTCCGCCTGCGCGGTGTTCAGAGTTGGGTCTGGCCGCCGTTGACCTCGTAGACGGAGCCGGTGACGAAGGCGGCTTCGTCCGAGAGCAGGAAGCTCACCACGCCTGCGACCTCGTCGACCTGGCCCACGCGGCCTATCGCGGTTTTCGCGGCGATGGAGGCACGGACCTCCGGCGTGAGTGCCAGTGCCGATGGGGCGTCGACCGGACCGGGTGCGACGGCGTTGACGCGGATGCCGCGCTTCGCGTATTCGACCGCAGCAGAGCGGGTGAGTCCGACGATGCCGTGTTTGGAGGCCGAGTATGCGGCCCGCCCGGCGTGGGCCATCACTCCGGCGGTGGAGGCCATGTTGAGGATGGTCCCACCGCCGGCTTCGAGCATGTGGGCGATCTCGGCCTTCATGCTGTGGAAGACGCCGGTCAGGTTGATGGTGATGACGTCGTTCCAGTCGTCGAGAGCGATGTCGTGGACCTCGACCAGGCCGGGCGTGATGCCGGCGTTGTTGAAGGCGAGGTCGAGGGCGCCGTAGGTCGTGACGGTGAAAGCGACGAGCCTCTCGGTGTCGTCGAACGACGTGACGTCTGCGGCGAACGCGGATGCGAGGTGTCCGGCGGCGCGGAGCTCCGCGGCGACGCGTTCGGCGGCCCCTGCGTCACGGTCGGCGACGACGATACGCGCGCCGTCCGCGGCGAGTCGTCTGGCGGCCGCTTCGCCGAGCCCGGATCCGGCGCCGGTGACGAGCCCGACCTTCCCGGTCTTGTCGCGCTTGTCGTGGATGCTGGTGGTCATGCGACGGCCTCCTCGGTGGTGAGCTGGACGAGTGTGAAGACGGCGCCTGCGGGGTCGAGGAAGACCGCGATCGTGCCGATCTCGATCGGCGTCGGCGGCATGAGCTGGGTGCCGCCGTGTTCGGTGGCGCCCGTCGCGGCGGCCTCGATGTCGTCGACGGCGAAGTAGACGTCCCAGTACGCGGGGGTGCAGGCAGGCATGGCGGGCGGCCGTGGCAGGAGCCCGGAGAAAGATCTGCCGTTCGTCTGCCACTCGCGGCGGCCGAGGGGACCACTCGGCTCTGTGAGCCCCCACCCGAAGGCCCCGCGGTAGAACGCCGCGGACGTGTCGACGTCGTCGGTGATCAGTTCACCCCATGCGAGGGTGCCGTGTGCAGCACGCTCGCGGTGCCGTGTGGCAGGCGCGCGGAGTGCGAACCGTGTTCCGTTGGGGTCGCTCACGACCGCGGTTTCGGCGGAGCCGCCGGCGGCCGAGGGCAGGACCGCGCCGTCGGCCCTGGAGACGGCGGTCAGCGCGGTGTCGAGGTCGTCGACGTCGAAGTGGAGGAGCCATCCGGAGGCCCCGTCGGCCGTGGTGAGATCGGCGATGCCGGCAACCGGCGTGCCCGCGGCGGATGCGATCAGTTGACCGTCGGTCTCCGTGATGGCCCAGCCCAGCACGGCCGTGTAGAAGGAAGCGACGGTGTGCGGGTCGGCCGCGGCGAGGCTGGCCCAGCTGGGCCCGACGGCGGCCTGGGACGCGCCGTCAGTCGTGGTCGCGGTCCTAGTCATGGTCATGCTCCGTTCAGCGTGCTGCGGTCCACGTGGGGCTTTCTGCATGGTCACTGGAGAGCACCCCCGCTGATCAGGAGGCTCTGCCCACTGACCCAGGCCGCGAGGCCGGAGGCGAGGTACTCGGCGGCGTCCGCGACGTCGTCGACGGTCCCCATCCGGCGGCCGATGCGCCGGGCTGGGCGACGAACTGCCGGACCGGGTGGTCCGGGTCCGGCTCGGTGAACACGCCCGCGCCCTCGATGGCCGTGGGAAGGATCGTGTTGACGGTGACCCCGCGGTCGGCGACCATGATGTTCGCGCCGAGGCGTGCGTAGCGCAGGGCGATCGCCTTGCCGATGCCTCGGGTGGAGCCCGTGACCACGGCCGTCTTCCCGGTCAGATCACGCATCGGAATCGTTGCCCCTGTCGGCCTGCCGTTCACAGGCTCTGTCCGCCGGAGACCTCGATGCGCTGCGCTGTGACCCACTGGTTCGCGTCCGAGAGAAGTGCCGTCACCGCACCCGCGATGTCGTCGGGTTCGCCCACGCGTCCCAGCGCGACCTGCGAGGTGAGGTAGTTCCGGACCTGTTCGTCGTGCATCATGCCGCCGCCGAAGTCGGTCGCGGTTGCCCCGGGCGCCACGGTGTTCACGCGGATACCGCGGCTGCCGAGTTCCTTGGCCTGGTAGCGGGTGAGGACCTCGACCGCGCCCTTCACGGCACCATAGGCGGAATGCCCCGGGACGGCGAAACGGGTCAGACCGCTGGAAACGTTCACGATCGCGCCGCCGTCGGCAAGCGCCGGCAGCAGGGTCTGCGTCAGGAAGAACACTCCCTTGAGGTGTACGTCCACCAGGTCGTCGAAATCCTTCTCGGTCGTCTCGGCGAACGGGGCGGTCAGGTCGGTGCCGGCGTTGTTGACGAGGAAGTCGAACGTGGTCCTGCCCCAGCGCGCCTGGAGTTCGGCGCCGAGCTGCTCGGCGAAGTCCGCGAAGGTGTTCACGACACTGGTGTCGAGCCGCAGCGCGACGGAGGAACGTCCCAGATCCGTGACAGCGGACACAACCTCCTCGGCCTCGGCCCGGTTGCTTCGATAGGTCACCACGGCATCGACACCTGTCCGGGCGAGATGCAGCGCGTATGCGCGTCCGAGACCTCGGTTGGCTCCGGTGATGACGGCGATCTTCTGGGTGGTGCTCACGATGACTCCTTGGTCGCTGGTCGCTCTGGAGGGGTTCGAGGTGCTGTTGTCGAACCCGATGACCAGTTGACGCGCGATCCGAGAAGCCATCCAGTGCCTGCTTATCCACTGCCCGGCGGTCCCAGGTTGAGGGCTCAGCCTGGGATTGGCAGACAGTGGATAGCCGTACCCGCGTGAGGCACAGTGTTGATATGGATCAGAGCGGCCTGGCGACATTTCTCCGTAGGCGTCGCGAGGCGCTGCAACCCGACGATGTCGGCGTTCCTCCGGGGCAGCGTCGACGCACGCCGGGGCTACGACGCGAAGAAGTGGCCGCGCTGTGCGGAATGTCGACGGACTACTACAGCCGTCTCGAACGCGGCCGCGGACCACAGCCCTCGGAGCAGATGATCACCGCGATCGCCCGAGGACTCCGGCTCACCCTTGACGAACGCGACCACCTCTTCGTCCTCGCCGGCCACAACGCACCGGCCCGCACCACACACGACGACCACGTCAACGCCGGCATGATGCGCATCCTCGACCGGCTTGAGGACACCCCCGCGCAGGTCGTCACCGCCACCGGCGAGACGATCGTGCAGACCCCGCTGGCAGTAGCCCTGCTCGGCGACCAGACACGATTCACCGGGCTCGCGCGAAGCATCATCTACCGCTGGTTCACCGACTCGAACGAACGTACGAATTACGCGCCGGACGACCACCCGACGCACAGCCGCGTCTACGTGGCCCAGCTCCGCACGATCGCCTCCCGCGAAGGCCGCGGCTCACACGCCGCCGCGCTCGCCGACCGTCTGTGCGTGGAGAGCTCCGAGTTCGCGGAGCTGTGGGCCCAGCACGAAGTCGGCATCTCCTACACCAACCGCAAAAGAATCCTGCACCCGCAGGTCGGAATGATCTCCCTGTACTGCCAGACACTCGTCGACCCGGACCAGGCCCAATCGCTGCTGGTGTTCACGGCGATCCCCGGCACGGAAGACCACGACAAGCTCCGACTGCTCTCGGTCATCGGAAGCCAGCGGCTCGACGCGTCTACCACGGCGGCCTCCGACTGAGGACCAGGTGTCCCCAGCCACTCCCAGCACAGAGCGGCCAGCTGAGGGGGACGTGACCGCGGTTCCGTGCAACGCCGGCTTGATGCAATACGGCCGATCGTGCATCGGCCGTAGCCGTCACGGAAGCGCGGTCAGAACCGCGACAGCTCCAGGAACCCGTTGGCGCGGTCCGGCTGCGTCAGGCGCTGTACCCGCCCCCGAAGCCGCCGCGGCCGCGTCGCCGCTCACGGCAGTACTCCGGCGGCCGCCCGAACCGCTGGCGGCCCGTGCGCCCTCACCGGCGCCGCCGGGGACGCATCCCGGCGATGCGGTGCGCATCCCACCCGACGACGCACCGCATCATGCGCGCCACGATGCTCCGCGCTCGCACGCACCGGATCGCACCATCCGGCTCGGGCCCCGCCCCTTGACCAGGTTGAGCCGAGCACACGTTTCCCCTTGACCACGTTCGCTGTCCGGCGCGTTTTCCCTTGACCACGGCCGCCCAACAGACCGCGGACAAGGGGGACTGTGCTACTGGCGCCGTCCTCGCATCGATGCATCGGACTGCGCAGCGCGGCGCGGCCAACGAGCATCGGCCAACACGGGTGCGCACCGACCTGTGCCCCCGCCCGGCCGTGCGGCCGAGCACTGCGCATTGCCTTGGAAGGATGCGCACCGCACTGCGCGGTCCGATGGTGCGGAGCAAGTGCGGGTCCGGCTTGGGACGCGCGCGGCTTCGCGGCGGCGGACTCGGAGGCGGCTTGCAGCGTGTCCTGTGTGGTGAGGCGGCGGTGGCGGTTGCGCGGTGGTCGGCTTCGGTGATGCACAGGGCAATCGGCATGAGTTCGAGTCCAACCTTCCGGAGTCGAGGGCCTGCCCGTGAGCAGTCGGGCCCCTGTGCTTTACCTCCCCGGCGCCCCGAAGAGCGCACGGCGGCGCCGCGGGAGCGGTTCCTCCGCGGCGTGACCCGGGTACTCCGGCGTGGTGGTCGCCTGGAGGCCGGGGCGGAGGTGTCGCTGGCCCCCTTCGGGGTCCTGGGGCTGGCCCCCCTGCGGCCGGGGTGCTGACGCCATGGCGCCGCATAGCCCCCGGTCCGTACGTTTAAGCAGGTCAGAGCGTTGCTGACCGATTCAGGACCGGAGTCCTCCATGTCTCAGACCACCGCGCCGTCTGTGTCCATCGCACCCGTCGGCGCCACCGCGCGGCAGGGGAGTGAGTTCACTCCCCTGCTGCGGAAGGTCAGGGGACAGGGGCTGCTGGAGCGTCGCAAGGGCTGGTACGCGCGGATGATCAGCGTGAACCTCCTCGCCCTGGCCGCCGTGGTGACAGGGTTCGTCCTCGCCGGGGACACCTGGTGGACGCTGCTGCTCGCCGCGCCGCTCGCCGTCCTGTCCGCCCGCACCGCCTACGTCGGCCACGACGCCGGGCACGCCCAGATCGCCGTCGGCCGCCGGGCGAACCGCGCCATCGGACTCCTCCACGGCAATCTGCTCCTGGGCATGAGCTACGCGTGGTGGAACGACAAGCACAACCGGCACCACGCCAACCCCAACCACATCGAGAAGGACCCGGACGTCGGCGCCGGCGCACTCGTGTGGACCGCGGAGCAGGCCGCCGTGCGCCGCGGATTCGCCCGCTGGGTCACCCGCCGCCAGGCCTGGCTGTTCTTCCCGATGCTGCTGCTCGAAGGCATCGCCCTGAAGGTGAGCAGTGTCCAGGACCTGCGGCGGCAGCCGGTGCGCGAGCGGGCCGTCGAGGGCGCGCTGCTGGCGCTGCACGCGGCCGGTTACTGCGCCCTGTTGCTCACCTGCCTGCCGGTGGGCAAGGCCGTCGCGTTCGCAACTCTCCATCAGGCGCTCTTCGGGCTCCACCTGGGAATGGCCTTCGCGCCCAACCACAAGGGCATGGACATGCCCGACCCGGCGGGCGAGCGCTGGGGCCATCTGCGCCGCCAGGTCCTGACCTCGCGGAACGTCCGAGGCGGGCCGGTCACGGACTGGCTCCTCGGTGGGCTGAACTACCAGATCGAGCACCACCTCTTCCCGAACATGCCCAGGCCCCATCTCAGGCTCGTACAGCCTCTGGTGCGGGAACACTGCCGCAACCTCCGGCTCCCGTACGCCGAGACCGGGCTGCTCGACTCGTACCGGCAAGGGCTGCGGCACATGCACACGGTCGGCGGTGCGGCCCGGCCCGAATGAGAACACCGTCGGCTGCGGGGCCACCGGACAGGTCCGGGCTGACGTCCGCCGGCCTCGCCGTGCGGTGGCTGATCCGCCCCGGTGCGCGTCTTTCGGTACGGGGCCGATCCTGCGCCCCGTACGCCGACGGCGCGCCGTTCGCCGGCACCCGGCGCCGAACCGGCCGGGTTGGGCGCGTCCTCGACTGTAGGCCCGCAAAATTAGGCCAAGGCGCCGCGTGTCCAGGGAGTGCTTGGCGTCGCGGGGCGCGGACGCTCGGGGCTGACCCGCTGGAGTGGTCCGCCGCCCGCTGAGGGGCGGCGGGCCATCCGCGCTACTTTTGGAGGGCGTATGCGAGGGCTTCGTCGAGCAGTTCCCGCAGGGCCGAGGAGGTCGGTGCGATGGCGGTGGCGAGCAGTGCCGGGCCGCCGGCCAGCGGTGTGAGGACGGCGCACCCGTCCCGGGAGCCCTCGCGGAGGAGGACGGGGCTGCGGTGAATGCCCATGTCGGGGTCGACGAGCAGGAGTTGGCCGACGGCGCGGTGTCCGTGCAGGACGGCCGGGCCGTCCCAGCCGGGCTCTGGGTCCCCGTATGCCGTCTGCTGGTCGAGCAGTGGTCTTCCGGCACGGTGGACCAAGAGCCGGCTGATGAGGTGGCCCGGATGCTCGTTGGCCCGGCCCAGGAGCTGCTCCTCTCGCAGCAACAGCCGTGCGGTGGCGGCGAGTTCGACGGTGTAAGTCTGCCGGAGGTTGCTGCCGGCGGCGCTGATCAGCGGCTGGGGCAGCCAGTGCAGGCTCGTGTGTTCCCCGGCGGTGAGCCGTACGTCGTAGGTGGCCGGGGCGGTGGTGGGGCCGCGCAGGGCGAGTGTGGCGGCGGCCGTCGTGACCTCCAGTACGGCCCGGTCCCCGGCGGTGACGTCGATGGTGAGCCGGTCGCCGCCGAGTGGGGCGCTCATCGCACCGATGATCCCCACCTTGGCGGTGTTCCCGTCGGTGCGCATGCGTCGGAGGTGGAACGGGCCGTCACTGCGTAGCTGCGGAAGCGTGGTGACGCGTCCGTTGTACGTGGCGTGGATGCGGGCTGCGGCACGCACCCCGTCCGGGTGCCCGGCGGGCTCCTCGGCCCGGGAGAGGGCTCCGGCCAACCCTGCCCGGTCCGCGGCGAGTTGCGCGGCGAGGTTCATACGGCCGCCTTGGCGCGCCACTCGGCGAGGTGTGCGGTGACCCAGTCGGCGATCTCGCGGATGCCGTCGTCCAAGGTGAGGCTGGTGAAGATGACGGGAAGGTCGCCGCGTTGCCGTTTGGCGTCGGCGGCCATGGTGGCGAGATCGGCGCCTACGTGCGGGGCGAGGTCGGTTTTGTTGACGACGAGGAGGTCGGCGGTGGTGATGCCGGGGCCGCCCTTACGGGGGATGTCGTCGCCGCTGGAGACGTCGATGACGAAGATCTGCACGTCGACGAGGCCCTTGGAGAAGGTTGCGGTGAGGTTGTCGCCGCCGGACTCGACGAGCACGAGGTCGAGGGGGTGGAGGGTCTCCTCCAGGTGTTCGACGGCCTCGAGGTTGGCTGAGATGTCGTCGCGGATCGCGGTGTGCGGGCACGCGCCGGTCTCCACCGCGGTGATCCGTTCGGGCGGCAGCACGGCCTCGCGCAGCAGGTACTCGGCGTCCTCGCGGGTGTAGATGTCGTTGGTGACGACGGCGATGGACCAGCGGTCGCGCAGGGTGCGGCAGAGCGCGG
This sequence comes from Streptomyces sp. MK37H, assembly GCF_018035285.1. Classification (NCBI taxonomy): domain Bacteria; kingdom Bacillati; phylum Actinomycetota; class Actinomycetes; order Kitasatosporales; family Streptomycetaceae; genus Streptomyces; species Streptomyces sp. MK37H. The sequence continues at coordinate 14,086 of NZ_JAAAYH010000063.1, forward strand.
CGACGCCGGCTGTCTTGCCGGAGCCGACGGGCCCGCCCAGACCGACACGGAGAGCTCGGCGGTTGCCGTCGGCGCGGAGCGGCTCGGCGCTGTGGGTGTGGCGCTGCGGCATGGTCACGGGGTGGTCGAGGTGCACGAAGAACTCCAGGTGGGAAGGGCAGGCTTCAGGAGGCGAAGAGCCGGACGGTCCAGGCGGCGTGCTGTTCACCGGTGATGTCCAGCAGCGGAGAGGACGCCGACGGCAGGGCGTCGATGCCCTCGGCCGTGACGCGGTCCGCGGCCTGGGCGGCAGCTGTGGCGACGGCGTCGGTATCGGAGCTGAGGCGGGCCAGCAGCCCCGAGGCGTCGAGCGGGTCGAGGCTCAACAGACGCACTGCCGCGGTGGCCGGGCCGCCGGCGTTCTCGTACGCGGCGGCATAGGCGGCGTCCAGCGGGGTGAGCCCGGCGGCCCGGGCGGCGAGGCCCAGCACGAGCGGCTGGTGGGCGCCTTGGGGACGTTCGGCGGCCAGCCGTTCCAGGTCCTCGGACGGGAAGGTGGCACGGGCCGCGCGCATCATCTGCCGGCCGAGCCGACGGGCGACGGCGCGCAGCGCGGGGACGGGGGGTGCGTGCGTCAGCGGCGTCGTCCAGGAGCAGCGGGTCGACTCCGGCGGCGGCCGCGGCGGCCAGGCCGGCCATGGTCAGGCCGGTGGTGTGCAGACGGCCGCGGCAGAATGCCTCCAGGCTGTCGGTGTCGTGTACGGCTCCGTGGGCGACAGCGGCTTCGACGCCCCCTGAGTGGGCGTGCCCTCCGGCGGGGAAGCGGCCGTCGGCCAGCAGGAGCAGGGCTGCACGGCTCATGGGTGAGCGGCTGCCTTTCGTAGGGTCGGAAGTCGTGCCGAGCGCGGGCGGGCATGGCCTGCCCGCCCGAGGGCCCGGCCGCAGTGCTGTTGCTCAGACGGCCGGGCAGGTGGCGGTTCAGAAGAGGAAGTACCGCTGTGCCAGGGGTACTTCGTTGACGTAGGAGCGCGGCACGGTCGCACCATTGAGTTCGGTGCGGGCGTCGGTCGTGGTCGCACCGCCGATGGTGACCTCGAAGCTGTTGTGGTCGACTTCGAGGCTCGTCAGCGCACTGCCGTCGTTCAGTTTCATGTCGGCCTTCATGACCTGCCGGGTGCTTGTGATGTCCACGAACTCCTTGTCGAGACCGAGACCCGGAATACCGCTGGTGGCGTCTCCGTTCAGTTTGCCGGCCACCCCCGGAGCCACGAAGTTCACCGAGTTGCGTCCCGGGGAGCGGCCGGTGGAGCCCCAGACCGGGCGCGGCAGGTAGGGCTGCGGCGTTGTGATCGACGCGTTGGCGTCGCCGACCTGCGCGTACGCGAGCTGGCCGCCCTTGAGGAGCATATGCGGTTTGACGCCGAAGAACTTCGGCTCCCACAGCACCAGGTCGGCGAGCTTCCCGCTCTGCACGGAGCCGACGTGACCGTCGATGCCGTGCGTGATCGCCGGGTTGATCGTGTACTTGGCGACGTACCGGCGCGCCCGGAAGTTGTCGTTCGGCTGCGACTGCTGGTCGTTGAAGGAGTGGTTTGTGTCGTCGGTGATCGTGCGGACCCTCGCGGTTTCGAGGTCCTCCTTCAGTGCCCCGTAGCGGCACTTCATGACGTGCGCGGTCTGCCAGCTACGCATGATCATCTCGCCGATGCGGCCCATTGCCTGGGCGTCGGAGGACATCATCGAGATGGCGCCCATGTCGTGGAGGAGGTCCTCCGCGGCCATGGTGGACGGCCGGATCCGGGAGTCGGCGAAGGCCATATCTGCCGGAATCTGCGGGTTGAGGTGATGGCACACGATCATCATGTCGACGTGCTCCTTGACGGTGTTGACCGTCAGGGGACGCGTCGGGTTGGTCGAGGCCGGGAGCACATTCGGTTCCTTGACCAGCTCGATCATGTCCGGCGCGTGACCGCCGCCGGCACCCTCGACATGGAAGATGTGGATGGAGCGTGCCTTCTTCTTCGTGAACTTCCCCCCTGCGTCCCTGCCGTCGCCCGTGAAGGCTGCCCGTGTGCTCTCCAGGAACCCCGACTCGTTCAGTGAGTCGGCGTGCAGAGCAAGCTGGACACCGCGCTCCTCACAGATGTCCAGGGCCCGGTCGATCACGGCGGGCGTGGCGCCCCAGTCCTCGTGAATCTTGAAGCCACAGACACCGGCGTCAACCTGCGCGTTGAGCTCGTGCTCGTTCATCGTGCTGCCCTTGCCGAGCAGGCCGATGTTGACCGGGAACTCGTCCAGCGCCTCGAAGAGCCGCCTGATGTGCCATGCGCCCGGGGTCACGGTGGTGGCCGTACTGCCCTCGGCCGGTCCCGTGCCACCGCCGATCAGGGTGGTCACACCCGAGGCCAGAGCCTCGTGGATCTCCCCGGGGCAGATGAAGTGGACATGGGTGTCTACGCCACCCGCGGTGAGGATCCGCCCGTTGCCGGAGATGACCTCGGTGCTGGGCCCGACCACGAAACTTACCGGCGTCACCGGAACCGGCACCGTATTGCCCTTGGTCGTACGGTTCGGCATCTCGAACCTGTTGCTCGGGATGGGGTCCATCGTCTCGGGGTTGTACGCCTTGCCGATGGCCGCGATCCTGCCGTCGCGGATGCCGATGTCGGCCTTGACCACGCCCCACCAGTCGAGGATCAGCGCGCCCGTGATGACGGTGTCCACGGGCCTGTGGTCCGTGGCGTCGCCTTCGCCGTTCCTCCCGTCCCTGGCGAGGTGCGACATTCCCATCGACTCGCGGATCACCTTGCCGCCGCCGAAGACCATCTCATTGCCGCTGTACGAAGGGCCGCCGCTCCAGTCGGCCTCGATCTCCAGCGTGAGGTCGGTGTCGGCGAGCCGGACCCGGTCCCGCGTGGTCGGCCCGTACAGCGCGGTGTAATCCGCCCGCGTCAGCTCATTGCTCGGCTTCGGCCGGCCCTTCACAGGCTTCGGCGCCTGGCCGCGGCCTTGTCCCTGCGGGTTATTCATCGGACGACTCCTTCGCGCAGTCCCCGGATCTTGGTCAGGTCGCTGGTGTTGCTGCCGCCGGCCGTGACATCACCCTGGATCTGCACCAGTTCCACACAGCGCTCGTCGCCCGGTTCGAAGCGCACCGCCGTGCCCGCGGCGATGTTGAGCCGCCGGCCCTTCGCCGCATCGCAGTCGCAGAGACTGCGGTCGTGGGGGACTGTCTGACCGGCGGGGACCTCGATGCTGACGACCTTGAGCCCCGGGTTGACCTCGGCGAAGTGATAGTGGGAGGCAACCTGAATGGGACGGTCCGACTCGTTCTTCACCTTGATCTTCGTCTTGCCCGGCCCCGGCAAGGTGGTGGCGTCCCTCTGCAGGCTGACGCCCTGCGTGTCCCCGTCGAGGTGCACGTTGAAGTAGATCGCGTCGTACCGGGAGACCGTGTCGTCGTACTCGTCACGGCTTACGGACGAGTTGCCACTGTCGTCGCAGTCGACCGGGGAGTCTGGCTTGCGGGGCGGCTGGGGGTGCTCGACCTTGCCCGGGTAGACCTCGGGCTCCTCCGGGGCCTCCGGAATGGGGCCGTCGATGGTGACCAGCTTGGTGCCGTCCGGAAAGGTGGCCTCCACCTGGACGTTCTTAATCATCTCCGGGACGCCGTCCATCACCTCATCACGGGTGAACAGCTGCCGACCCGAGTCCATGATGTCGCTGACCGTCTTGCCGTCGCGCGCCGCCTCGAAGACGTGGACCGTCAGCAGGGCCATCACTTCTGGATAGTTCAGGCGCAGCCCACGATCGCGCCGCCGCTGTGCAACGTCGGCCGCGACATGGATCAGCAGACGCTCCTGCTCATGCGGAGTCAAATGCACGATAAGCCATTTCTCTTGGGCGGACAGTGCATGCGGCCAGGCATGCCGGAGATCACGAACACGTTCCCCCAGGACGGCAACCGGGCGCTCTTCGAGCATCAGCGGCCAAGATCAGCGAGATGGCCAAATCACGGATGAACCACACCATCTGATGAATCCGCGATGCGGAATACGCAGGCGCTACCCCGCCGGGCAAGAGATAGCGGGGCAGAAATGTCACTGGCACCGGCCCCTGGCCCGGCCCGGCCCGATCAGCGAGGACCTGAAGAATGCGCTGGTAGTCCCCTGACAGCGCCGTCCAGGCAAGCCCCTCATGCCGCACCGGCACCGGTGACTTAGGCCTCGCCGGCGGCGTCGTTCCGGCCTGCCCCTCGGCAGCCGACGTCATCCCGACGGCCTGGATATGGCCCCGGTCCATCTCCGCCGCCGGAGCCGGTACCTCACCGACGACCTCCACCGGAGCAACGACACGATGAGCCACCACTCCCACGGGACCACCGCCCCTATGCCCGACCAGCGGAAATGCGGTCCTCACGCCCGGAAAGGCAACAGCTGCCAGGGACATGTGCCAGGTTCCCGGACGGTGTGTGTCGAGGCTGGTCCTTCTTGAGTCAGGCGGAGCTGTTCACGTAGCGGACCAGCCATGTGAGCATGGCGTCGAGGTCGTCGGCGGCCGCGAGGACCTTGCCGACCGCTTCAGGGGTGTGGAGCCACTCGTCGCAGCCGAGGGGTTGGGCAGCGATCAGTGAGCGGTGGCGCAGGAGGTCCGTGCGGGAGTGGTCGGACGGATAGCCCCGTGGCGGGCGCTTCATCACGTCCCCGGAGATGTCGTAGCCCTTCGCCCTCAAGTCATCGACGATGGCCGAGAGTTCGTGGCCGCTTCCCTCGGCGGCGACGGCCTTGCGGAACATGGTGATCTGGCCAGGGGCGGGATACCACCAAGCGCCTTGGATCCGCAGGCCGTCCAGGTCGAACCGCAGACTGATCTCGATCTTGCGGCCGAGCCGGATCACCGCGCCCTGATGCTGCCACCACCAGGAGTTTGTGCGGTAGTGCCAGACAGAGAAGTCCTCGTACCGGGGATCGACGTCCGCCACATCATTCAGCAGCGCGATCATCGGCTGCCGGACGAGACGTTCGCGATCCGCGCGGTACTGCTGGCGTACCGCGTGTGATGGCTCGCCCTGCAGGTGCAGCAACACGTCCATGGCTCGCTCCGGCCAGCCGGTGAACCTTTGGCTCATGCGGGCACCATAACCCACCCAGGATCCGTACAAGGACGTAGCGGCGGGCAAGGAGGCGCAGCTCCCCACGTGTGAGAGGTGTTGCGGTGGATCAGCGATAGGGCAGTGCGGGAGAAGGCGCCCACCAGCGCTACGCGTGCCAATCCCTGACAAGCCCCCCATGGAGGCTGGGGGGCTTCTTGAGCCCTGTGCGGTCGGTCTGCAACTCTCAGGAAGAGGATGCCGCGCTGCGCTCAGCCGTACCGGCGGCCGCATCCGGGGCGGCAACCGAGTAGAAGACGGACCTCTGCTGCTTGGTGCGGTGAGCTTCGCCCTTGGCGACGAGTGACTCGAGAGTGCTGCGCACGACCGTGGCTTTGACCTCGCGGTCCGGGAGGGCCTGGGTGAGGGCAGCGGTGACCTCCGCTGCGGAGCGCGGTTCAGCGTGCTGGGCGAGGTCATCACGGATGAGGTCCCGGAGGGTGGGCACACCCGCTTCTCGCACCCGCTTGGTGCGGCTCCTGCCTGACTCCGTCCCCTTCCGCTTGCCGCTGGTTGTGTCGGTCTTCTTCTTCGGATTGTCCGTCGTTGACCGGTCCGCGGACTTCCGTGCACCGGATGCACCATCATCAGAGCCGCTGACGTCGGTGTTCTCCGGAACGTCACCGGTGGCTTCGTCGCCAAGGCTCTGCCGCATGCCGAGCAGCAGTGCCCGGTTCTTTTCCAGCACCAACAGCTGCTGCTGTAGTGCCGTGATCTCGGCGCTGAGACGTTCGTGGTCGGCGGAGTTGCGTTCGAGATCGGTATTGATCTGTGCCGCGTATTGGGACTTCAGATTGGTGTTGTCGGCAGAGGTGTCCACCACAAGCTCCCTCGTCTGGGGCCATTTCATGTTGGTGGTGGATGGTACCTCTGCGCGACGGCTACGCGGCTACCGGGGGTAATGCAGTGCACTGGGCTTCAGCTCGGCGGTGAAGCGATTCCGAGAGGTGCTCTGACCCGCGTTGTCGGCCTCAGTTCAGACGGGCCGGTTCTGCTGCTCGATGTACTGCTTCACGATCGACAGCGGAGCCCCGCCGACGGAGGTACAGCTTCCGCCTGTACCCGAACGGGCCTCAGCGCGCGGCGCTGGCCCGGCGTTCGGGTGTGCGAGGGGTGGTCTACAACGATGCGCTCCGCGCCCGTGAGACCGCCCGCGTCGCGGGCGAGGCGTTCCCGAAGACCGGGGACCTGTCCAAGCTGCTGATCACCGAGGCCAAGCTCACCGGCGAGCGCGCGTGGCTCGGCGAGGTGTCCGCTGTCGTGCTCCAGCAGTCCCTGCGGGACCTGGACGCCGCGTACCGGAACTTCTTCGACGGGCTGAAGGGCAAGCGCCCGCGCATGGGCGGGTCAGACGGGCATCTCGGAGTCGGGGATCCAGTGGCCGTGGATGCCGGCGGGCACCCTGCGGGGGAGTTCGACGGCGGCCACGGTGCTCAGGTCTCTCGCGTCCAGGACGAGCAGCTCCGAGGCGTCGGCCGTGAGGTCGCTGACGATGGTGAGCAGGTAGCCGTCGTCCTCGGCGGTCCCGCCCTCGGCGGGCGCGAAGACGGCCTCGCCGGGCATCCGGCCCTCGCCGTGCGCGAGGAGCTTCTCCTGGCCGGTCCGCGTGTCGAACTTGACGGTGTGGTAGCCCGACAGGCCCGCGCCGGGGAAGGCGATGGCATAGCTGTAGCGGTAGGCCGAACCGGTGTGGGCGTCGTTGATCGACGGGAACTCGGTGGCCAGGTCGTTGAGGGCTTCAGTGGTGACCTTGCCCGTGGCCGGGTCCATGATCCACCGGTAGAAGGTCGAGCCGGCGTCGGGGCTGGTGCCGTAGCCGGGAGCGCCGACCCACCACTTCCACGAGTTCTCCCAGGCGGAACGGTCGAAGCGCGGTGCTTCCAGAACGATCCGGCCCTGCGCGTCGGTGTAGGCGTTGGCGACGTGCAGCAGCGCCGCCTGGTCGGCCACCTCGAACCAGCTGGTCCTGCCCCCGGCGCGCGGCATCACGCCGATGCGCAGCGGGACGTCGTCGTGCCAGCGGTAGGGGATGCCGGAGTGCTCGGCCTGGTCGAAGACCACCGGCGAGTTGATGAAGACGACGTGCTCGCGGGTGATGGCGAAGTCGTGCATGAGCGACGGGCCGGAGCCGTCGATGACCTCCGACGTGACGATGTCGCCGGAGGCGTCGGCCACGTAGTAGGTCAGGTACGGCGGGAAGGGGCTGTAGCTGAAGAAGTGCAGCTCGCCGGTCTCCGGGTCCTCTTTGGGGTGGGCGGTCATCGCGCTGGTGAGCTTGGAGCCGAAGTCGTAGACGCCGATCGTGTCGAGGTCGGCGCTGACCTCCCAGGGCAGGTTGGCCTCCTGCAGGGCCAGGTAGCGGCCCCCGTGGAAGATGATGTTGGTGGCGGCGGCGCTGACTTCGAGCTCGGTTCCGGTGAACGGCACGCCGTCCAGGAAGGGGGTACGCACCCAGCGGTTGCGGTACCACTCGGCCCGGCCGCCCGTGAGGCGGACCCCGTGGATCATGCCCTCTCCGCGGAACCAGTGGGTGGGGGTGACGCCCGGCTTGGGGTTGTGACCATTGCGGAAGTAGCGGCCGTTCAGCTCGGGCGGGAGGGTGCCGCGCACCTTCAGCTCGCGGCCGGTGATCTCGTCGGTGACGGGGGTGAAGTGGCCGCTGATATACGGCTTGTCCAGGGTCATGGTCATGCCTTTCGCGTCGAGAGAGCCGAGACGAGCAGGGTCAGGGCGGCGCAGGCCAGGAAGGCCGCGCCGGAGGAGGGGAGCAGGGTCAGGAAGGACAGGCCGATGGCTCCGCCGATCTGCCGGGTGGCGTTGACCAGCCCGCCGGCCAGGCCGTTGTCGGCGGCCGGGACGCCCGTGGAGGACATCGCGGTGAGCCGGACGAACGCCACCCCCAGCCCGATGCCGATGAGGAGCGTCGGGCCGAGCAGATCCACAGGGAAGGTGCCGTCGGCCGGGGTTCGGGACAGCCAGGCCAGTCCGGCCGCCAGGACCAGCAGGCCCACGGGGAGCACATGGCGGCCAAAGACTTTGCCGGCGGCCCACGACGAGAGGGTGATCATGAGGGCGAGGGGAAGCTGGGTCAGCCCGGCCTCCAAGGGCGAGTAGCCGAGGGTGCGCTGCTGGTAGAGGGGCAGGAAGTAGAACAATCCGAGCCAGACCGCGCCCAGCAGGGCCATCAGCACGTTGGGCACCGCCACCACCCTCATGCGCGCTGGCAGCAGCGGGTCGGCGGCGCGGCGCTGGAGCACCACGAACAGGCCGAGCAGCGCCACACCGATCGCGGCGAGCAGCCAAGGGCCTGACAGGCCGTAGGTGAGCGCGACCAGCCCCGCCGTCACCGTCACCGCGCCCGGCGCGTCCAGGCTTCCGCCGCGTGGCCGGTCGGCCCCGACCAGCAGCCAGGTGGCCACCAGGACGGCCAGGGCGAGGGGCATCATCACGACGAACACCGCACGCCAGCCGTACAGGCTGGTCAGCAGCCCGCTCAGCAGCACCCCCGCCGCCCCACCGGCACCGGAGACCGCGCCCCACACTCCGAGCGCGGTGCCACGCCGTTCCCTGCCGGGATAGAGCGTCAGCACGAGGGCCAGCGCCGTGGGCGCCAGCAGCGCGGCGCCGATTCCCTGCACTGCCCTGCAGACGATCAGCACGATCGCCGTGGGCGCCAGTGCCGCGCCCACGGAGGCGAGGGCGAACAAGCCGGTGCCGAACAGAAACACACGGCGAAGGCCGTATACGTCGCCTGCGCGCCCGCCCGGCAGCAGCAGCGCGCCGAAGACCAGTACGTAGGCGTTGACCGTCCACGCCTGGCCCGTGTCCGACAGATCGAGCCCGGCCCGGATCCGGGGCAGGGCGACGTTCACGATCGAAGTGCTCAGCACGACCAGGAACTGGGCCGTGGCCAAAATCGCCAGCGGTATCCAGCCGGTGGTGGTCCGTTGCGGTGCGCTGCGGGTCATGGCTCGACACTCGCAGCGGGCGTCCGCCGCTCGCGTCGGTAGTCATCGCCTATACGACTCGCTGCGGGAGACCCTTGGGCGACTGGGGTCGTTCCCGGATTCCCCCGCGGCGTACGACCGCATAGGTTCTCGGACATGCCCGGGACATACACCGATGTGCTGATCGGCCGTCAGGACGAGATACGCCGGCTCGACGCCCTGCTCCAAGCGGCACGGGAGGGCCGGGGCGGTGCCCTGGTCCTGCGCGGTGAGCCGGGCATCGGCAAGAGCGCGCTGCTGCGGCATCTGGAGGAGGCCGCGACCGGATTCCTCCTCATGCGGGCGTCCGGCGCGGAGTTCGAGATGGAGCTGCCGTTCGCCGCGCTGCACCAGTTGCTCGCGCCCGTCACCGGCCGGCTGATGGCGTTGCCTGTGCCGCACCGCAAGGCGCTGGAGATCGCTTTCGGCCTCGACACCGGCACACCCGATCCGTTCCTGGTCGGCGTCGCGTCGCTCGGCCTCCTGGTGGAGACCGTGCGGGAACGCCCGCTCCTGTGCGTCGTCGACGACGCACAGTGGCTGGACCAGGCGTCGGCCAAGGCGCTGGCCTTCCTGGCCCGCCGGGTCTCGGCCGAGTCGATCGCCCTCGTGTTCGCGGCGCGTGAGCCGAGCCGTCTGCACGAGCTGGACGAACTGCCCGGCCATTGGCTTCAAGGGCTTGGCGAATCGGATGCCCGCGCGCTGCTGGCCGCGGCGACCCGCGCCCCGTTGGACGAGCGGGTGCGCGACCGCATCCTGGCCGAGGCACGCGGCAACCCCCTCGCGCTGGTGGAGCTTCCCAGGACCGCCGGACTCGCCGGGATGGCGGGCGGATTCGCCCAGCCCGACTCGGTACCCGGCGTGATCGAGCAGAGCTTTAGGTCCCGGCTGGAGCTCCTGCCGCCGGCGGCCCGGCTGCTGGTGGCCGTCGCCGCCGCCGACCCGATCGGCGACCCCGGGCTGCTATGGCGTGCGGCCGAACTCCTGGGCATCGACGCGGCTGCCGCCGCGGAGTCCGTCCCGCTGGTCGAGTTCGGCACCCGGATCCGATTCAGCCACCCCCTCGCCCGCTCGGCCGCCTACCGCGCCGCGGCGCCGGAGGAGCGGCGCAGTGCGCACGAGGCGCTGGCCGCCGTGACCGACCCGGTCGCCGACCCCGACCGGCGGGCCTGGCATCGCGCCCAGGCCAGTGCCGGCCCCGACGAGCAGGTCGCCGCCGAGCTCGAAGCCTCCGCCACCCGAGCCCAGGAACGTGGCGGTGTCGCGGCGGCGGCAGCCTTCCTCGAACGCTCGGCCGCGCTCACGATCAACCCGGTCCCACGCGCCGAGCGGGTCCTCGCCGCGGTCCAGGCCAAGCTCTCGGTGGGCGACTTCGACACGGCGGCCGACCTGCTCACCACCGTGGCGACCGACGATCCGAGCCAGGCGGCCAGGGCCGACCTGCTCCGCGGCAGGCTGTCGTTCGTCCGCCGCCGGGGGGACGAGGGCCCCACGGCGTACCTCCTGAGCGCCGCCGCCCGGCTGGCGGCCACCGACCCCGCCTGGTCACGCGAGTGCTATCTGGACGCCATCGAGATGGGCCTTCTGCTCGGCGGCCTCGACCACGTGGTGGAGGCCGTCAGGAAGGCACCGCCGTCGGGCGAGCCGGAATCCGGCGCGGCGGCGGTCCTGACCGGCCTGATCAGCCTGGTCGGCGACGGGCGTCCGGCGGCGGGGGAGATCCTCGGGCCGGTCGTCGGCGACGCCGACGACGAGGTGTGGGCCAGACGGCCGTCACTGGGCTTCATGCTGGCCACCGAGCTGTGGAACTTCGACGCCATGCACGGCATCGCCACCCGTGCCGCCGCGGCCGGCCGGGAGTCGGGCTCCTTCCACGCGCTGTCCATCGGACTGGCCATGCGGGCCACGGCGACCGTGCACACCGGCGACTTCGGCGCCGCGATGGAGCTGATCTCCGAGCAGGAGGCGATCGCCGACGCCACCGGCGCGGCACCGCTGGTCTATCCGCGTCTCCACCTGGCGGCGATGCGCGGGCGGCACAAGGACGCCGTCGAACTGTTCGCGTCGGTGGATCACCGGATGAGCCTCAGCGTGCAGTGGGCGACGGCCCTGCTCAGCAACGGACTGGCCGACTACCCGGGCGCGCTGAAGGCGGCGAAGCAGGCGGTCGAGTACGGCGCCGTCGGCACGGCCGGCCTTGCCCTGCCCGAGCTGGTCGAGGCGGCCATGCGGTGTGGCGAGACCGAGGTCGCCGCCGCTGCCCTCGCGTCCCTCCACGAGCGCACGCGGGCGGGCCGGCAGGCGTGGGGTCTTGGCGTCGAGGCCTATGCGCGGGCCCTGGTGACCGAGGACGAGTCCGCCTACCAGGAGGCGATCGGACTGCTCGACGACAGTGCACTGGTCGTGTACCGCGCCAGGGCACATCTGCTGTACGGGGAGTGGCTGCGCCGCCAGGGCCGACGGCGTGACGCCAGGGCCGCTCTGCGGCTGGCGCACGAGTCGCTGTCCGACCTCGGTGTGGAGGCGTTCGCCGAGCGCGCAGCCGGCGAGCTGCGCGCCACGGGTGAGAAGGCCCGCAGCCGCACGTCGAAGGCATCGGACCAGCTGACGATGCAGGAAGTGCACATCGCACGCCTGGTCGCCGACGGCGCCACCTCCAAGGAGGTGGCGGCGAAGCTGTTCCTCAGCCCGCGGACGGTCGACGCGCACCTGCGCAACATCTTCCGCAAGCTCGGGCTCACCTCACGCAGGCAACTGCGAGAGCTGCCCGACATTCGTTAGCCGCATGGTGGTGGCCGCGGCCTCCATCCCGTTCATCGACTCCACGGGGCCGGGCCAGCTCAGCCCGTACTTGGCCCGGTAGGCGCCGGAGACACGCTGGACGAGCCCGGGGTCGTCCACCGGCTGGAGGGTGACGGACAGCCGGACCCCGGCCACCTCCACCTCCGTGTCCGCGTGCCGCAATGTTCATGGACCGACTTTCACCGTGCCGGCACTACGTACGCGTCGGTGGTCATCACCTACTGGATAGGCGGGCTTCGCCGACGGGAGGGCGGTGCTCTCGCGACGAGGCTGAGTGCCATGATGAACCCCGCTGATCTTCACCGGGCTCCTCGTCCTGGCCGAGCCGTGGCTGCTGATCCCGGTCGCCGCCCTGGTCCTGGCGATCTCCCTCTGGGGGTGCCGCCCGAGGCCTCGATGGTGGTCGCAGTGCGCATCACCGCTCCTGTTCCGCGAGACCTTTGAGGGCGGCGGGCCTGTGCTTGCGCCTGCGGTCCTAGTCGTTCAGGTGGGCGAGGATCAGGTTGGGGTCCTTGGCGGTGACATAGGCGGCGCTCAGCACGTAGACGGTGTCGCCGCGCAGTGCGATGGACGTGGGGTTCTGCAGGCCGTCGGCCGAGGTCAGCACGGTGGAGTGGCTGCCGTCGGGCTGGACGAGCGCGACCTCGCTGGGGCCGTTGAGGGCGGCCAGCAGCTGGTCGCCGCGGCCGGTGAAGGCGAAGTCGTCGATCCCCGGCAGACGGGTGGCCTCGGTCCGGACCGTACCGGCGCGCCCGTCCGGGAGGATGGGGATGCGCACGACGGTGCCCTTGTCGAGGTTGGTGGCCCAGACCGCCCCGTTGTGGATCTTCAGGCCGTTGGCGCCGAGAAAGCCGGCGGGGGCAAGTTCGGGGTCGGTGGACCAGGCGGTGGGGGTGCCGCCGGTGGTGGGCACGCTCCAGACGGTGCCGAGCACGGAGTCGGTGATGTAGAGGGTGCGGGTACCCGGGTCCAGCGCCAGGCCGTTGGGCAGGCCGTTGGCGGGCAGTGCGGCGATCCGCTGCGGCTTGCCACCGGGGCGCAATCGCCACACACCAGTGAGGTCGGCGGTTCCGGTGGCGTACAGAAAGTACAGGGTGCCGTCGGGTGCGCGGACGATCCCGACGGTCAGCGGGAAGCCCAGGGCTGGGGTGTGGATACCGCCGTCGGCGGGCAGAGGCAGGGTGGCCAGGATCCGGGTCGTGCCGTTGGGGGAGACCTTGGCGACCTGGCGGCCCTGGGCGAAAGTGACGTACGTGGTGCCGCCCGGTGCCAGGGCGACGTTCTCCGGCATCTGCCCCTTGGCCAGGTCGAAGTGCGCGGCGATCCGCGCGCTGCTCAGCGGGGCGGACTCGACCGACACCGACGCTGACGCCGAAGTGGGCGCTGCGGCAGCGGCCGCGACAAGGACGGCCGCCGATACAGCGGACATGGAGAGCTTCTTGAACATGGTTCCTTCACTGGTTTTTCGGGCACGCGGCAGCAACACGCCGACGCACGGGTTGGGCAGGTGGGCTCTGCTCGGGGCCATGCGGCCCCGGAGCTGCTTCCGGCGGCGGCCGGTCGTCGGCAGTGCCCGGCGGAATGGGTGCTCGCAGGTGTCGGCCGAGCGTCCGGTGACGTTGTGTCAGGTCAGGCAGTGCTGGCCCGGGGCCGCATCGGCGGCGGGCCGGCCGGGATGGTGTCCTGGGTGATGACCTGGGCGAGCAGGGCCAGCGCGGCCCGCGAGGTCGAGCCCGCCTCCGTGGTGGCGACCACGACGTTGGGGCCCGGCCCGCGGCTCAGGGTCTGCTGAACGACGGTCAGTGGGCCGACCAGCGGGTGCCGCATCTCATAGGTAGCGACGGTGCACGCCTTGACCCGATGGTCGGCCCACATCGAGGCGAACTCAGTGCTTCTTGCGCTCAGTTCACCCAGCAGCGCGTGCAATGCGGTGTCCTGCGGATGCTGGGCCGCCACTAGGCGCAGGTTCCCCACCACCGCCCTGGCCTTGCTCGGCCAGTCCGTGTACAGGTCGCGGGTATGACAGTCGAGGAACACCAGTCTGGCCATGTTGGGACGCTGCGCAGACAGGTCCGGGGCACCAGGGGCCAGGTGCCCGGCGAACAGCGCGTGACCCAGGCGATTCCACGCCAGCACGTCACTGCGCAGGCCGAGCACGATCGCGGGAACGTCCGCCAGCACGTCCATCAACTGAGCCGTCGCCTCCGTCACACGCTCCGGCGCAGGCCGCCGGCCCCGAGTGCGATACCTGTCCGCCCGGGCCAGGTCGTGCAGGTACCGCCGCTCGGAGTCGTCCAGCCGCAGGGCCCCGGCGATCGCGTCCAGCACCTCGGACGACGCGCTCAGTGACTGCCCCTGCTCCAGCCGGGTGTAGTAAGAGGCGCTCACACCCGCCAGCAGCGCCAACTCCTCGCGCCGAAGACCCGGCACACGCCGACGCTCCCCGTAGGTGGGCACCCCGACATCCTCGGGACGCAGTTGGGAGCGCCGCGCCTTCAGGAAGTCCCCGAGCTGTGATTTTCCGGTCATGGATCCGAGTATGGGCCGACCCGAAACGCACAGCCTGCCCCAGCTGTGGATAGGCACCAGCGGGTCTGGCTCCCCGGCAGGACTGGCGATGGCATGGGCGTCGCCGACCCGGCAGCACCCCACACGCACCCAGGAGGACGCCTTGAGTACCACCACCAGCGAACACGACCTCTTCGAGGCTCTGGACGCATCAGACTTCGCCTTCACCAGACGCGCATGGGTCGATGCCGGACCCGCCCGGGTCTATGACCTGGTCAGTGACGTGTCCGCGATCGGCCGCTGGAGCCCCAACGCGACCGACGTCACGTTCGACCAGGGCGCCGGGCCTCGGGTCGGCGCCTGGTTCAGCGGCCGCAATCGGAAGGACGGCAGGGAATGGACCACCCGCTCCCAGGTCGTACGAGCCGACCCCGGCGACGCCTTCACCTTCGTGGTCGGCGGTGCCGAAGACGGCATCGTGCAGTGGAGCTGGACCTTCCACCCCCAGGGACGGGGAACCGTCGTAGAGCAGTCCTGGCAACTCCTCCGTCTTGACCCGGTCCTGGGCACCACCCGCGGCGACCTCGACGCACTCCGCGACTACATGACGAACAGCGTCGAAGCCACCCTGATCTCCCTCGCCCAATGGATCGCCGAAGAGTGAAGATCCACCATTTTGAAGTCGCTGGTCACGGGGCTGGTGTGAGTCGTTGATCGTGCACTCGTGCTGGTCGGGGGCGGTTGCCGGAGCTCAAGATCGTCTGCCGTTTCGGTGATCACTGATCCGGGAACTCCCCGGTGTGCGCCGAGGTGCGCGACGAGTTGGAGGAGCTCTCCGTCGCCGAGCGGGTCGCGCGTCGGCCGGTCGAGCAGCTGCACGTGGAAACGGAGCGCCGACGGCGCGGACGGGACTGAGGTGAAACATGGTGTTTCTGTGGAACACCAAGCCGACCGCGCCCCAGCCCGGCCGGCTCGGCGCCGGGTGCCGGCGAGGGTGGCGCGCTGCTGCAGCTTGTCCTCGCTGAGCTTGGCGCGCCTGGACTTCGTGTGCGGCCAGGAACGCCCCGAGCTTGACCTCCGCCCCATCTGGAAGAACCTCCACGTGGGAGCCCTGATCAAACGGCACAACGTTACCTGGCGGACCGTCCGAGCCGCCCTGCCGCAGCCCTCTGATGCCGTTTGGTGACAGGAAGGACACCGCACGCCCCACACATAGCCATCAGAAGTCCCGTGTCGCCACACCCGCCAGACCCACTGGCAGCAGACGCCGGATGCCGCGCCCAGCAGCACAACGCCGAGCGGCGCCAAGGTCGGTGAGACCCTCTCGCTGGAGGGCCTGCCCGGTATGGGCGCCACGGGCCATACCGGGCAGGCCGACGTCACGCTGACCGAGTGGCAGGACGCGAAGATCACGGCCGTGACGTACCAGATGGACTCGCTCCTGCAGACCGACGGAGCGCACACGGGCAGGTGGAGCCTCCGCGCCTGAGGTGATCTTCCGCGGCAGCCGTCACCTCCCCGAGTACCGCGGCCGCCGTCGCCGAGTCCCATCGCCCCCGCTCCATCCTCTGCTCACGGGATGGACGCATGCCGCTCGGCCGGGACGGGGTACTCGGCGTCGCCGGGTACGTCATCGTTGCTGATGCCGACGCTCCGTACATCGTCCTCACCCGCATCCAGCC
>NZ_JAAAYH010000630.1:0-3825 GCF_018035285.1 Streptomyces sp. MK37H
TCAGGTCCGGTCAGCGCGCGGCCCGAGCGGGCCGAGCGGACCGATGCGGTAGAGCACCTCGGGCTCATGCGCACCGTCGGGGAACAGACCGCCGTGGAAGAGCACCTCACGCTCGAGCTGGGCTTCGTGCCGTTCCGCGAACGAGGTGAACAGCCGGTTCGAGGCGGTGTTGTCCGGGGTGATCGTCGTCTCGATGCCGCGGACGCCCGTCGCGGTGACCCGCTTGACCAGCCCGTCCAGCAGGGTGGCGGCCAGTCCGCGGCCACGCCAGGCGTGGTCGACGGCGACCTGCCAGACGACCAGGGTCTCGGGGCGCTCGGGGCGGACGTAGCCGGTGATGAAGCCGACCGGTCCGCCGTCGGCGTCGCGCGCCACAACGGATGTGGCGGCGAAGTCGCGGCACCACAGTAGGTAGCTGTAGGAGGAGTTGAGGTCCAGGGCTTTGGAGTCGCGAGCGATTCGCCAGATCGCGGCTCCATCCTCGACGCGCGGGGTGTCGAGAGACAGGCCCTCCGGCAAATCCAATTCGCTACGGACTAGGTCTGCTTGTGCGGCGGTCATGCAAATTCAATTTACCCAGCAGAATCAGAAAATGCATCGTGGTGGGGGGTTACGTGGAGGGGGGTCGATGTGTTACCACGCGGGCGCGCGTGCGCGCGCGGCCGCCCGCCGAAAGACGGTGATTTGTGGGGGAGTTACTGGGTCATAGCGGATCGCGTGTGGGGTCTGTCACATGTGCGTAACTGGCTGGTGACCGGCTTGAATTTTGGCGACAAGATCCCGTGAAAAATTTTGTGTTTAGGAATCTCAAAAGCGGGCAGACGAATGTGGAAGCAGTAGCGGAAAAACGCGGAGAATTTCTGGTCAAGCTGCCATGAATTCAATCTCCCACGGTGAACTGAGGGAAGTCGCCCCGCACCGCGAAGGCCCCGGAGGCGCCGTTGCCCGAGGCCGCGTACGCGTCCCGCCCGGTATCCCGGTCGCCCTCGGCGTGGTTGTACTGCCCCGCGAGGACATACCGGCCCGCGGGCACGGTCGCCCCCTTCCGGAGCGTCCAGCGGTAGACCAGCACACCGTCCTCGGCATGGGTGGCGGTGGTCACATCGCCGGTCGGCAGCGAGTTCCAGGACCCGGTGGACCGCACACCCCCGGTGTCCGCCACCCGCAGCTCCACCGTCAGCGAGGTCAACGGCCTACCGATGGTGAGCGTGATGTCGCTCTGCGCCCAGTACGGATTGGAATGGGTGTTGATGGCGCCCTTGGACCGCACGGTCGGCTCGGCGAGGTGGTTTGGACCGGCCGCGGTGGGATAAGCGCTCGGCGTGTGCCGCTCAGCACCGCTCTGCGACCCGGCGTCCGGCTCGTCCCCGGGCCGCCGGTCCGCGTCCGTGCTCGCGCTGCTCGCGCCGGCGCCCGCGCCCGCCGGGGGCGCGGCGGGCTCGCTCGAGGTGCGCACCGTCTGCGGTCGCTCGGCGCCGTCCGTGGCCACCACCGCGATCCCCGTCGCGGCGACCGCCGCGGCCAGCCCGGCGACCGGGCTCACCACCCGGGCCCAGCGCGGGCTCGTCCGCGGGGCGCGGCGCCGGTCGTCGGCCGCCATGCCCGCCGTGACCCGGGCCAGCATCCGGATCCGGTCCGGCTCATGGGAAGCGGCGGCCGTACGCAGCTCGGCGACGACATCGCGGCCCTCGGTGCGGTCGCGGCTCTCGGGGCGCTCGCGATGCTCGATCATCAACTGCCCCCTCCTGCGTGCCCGGCGTGGCCCATGTGGCCGGAGCGGCGGGCTGGACCGGTGTGGCCCATGTGGCCTGTGTTCCCCGTGTTTCCGGCGCGGAGCGTTCGTACCGTCCGCCCTGTCCGTTCGGCCTCGGTCGCCGCGGACAGTTCCTCCTCGTCCTCGCCGTCCGGAGGGCCGAGCAGCCGTTCCAGCTCGGCGATGCCGCGGGAGGTCTGGCTCTTGACCGTGCCCACCGAAATGCCCAGCGTACGAGCCGTCTCCCGCTCGGAGAGGTCAAAGGCGTGGCGCAGCACCACACACGCGCGCTTGCGGAACGGCAGCCGGACCAGCGCGGCCTGCACATCCACCACGGCGGACACATCCGGGTCGTCCACGCGGTCGGGGCGCTGCGAGGAGAAGAGCGCCACGCGGCGCCGCTCGCGCACCAGGCTGCGGATGCGGGAACGGGCCAGGTTGGCGACCACACCCCGGGCGTACGCGGCCGGGTGGTCGGCGGCCCGCACCCGGTCCCACTGGTGCCAGACCGCCACCAGCGCGTCGGCCGCCAGGTCGTCCGCCCCGTCGGAGCTGCCGAGCAGCAGATGGGCGAGGCGGGCCAGCTCGGCATGGTGCCGCTCGAAGAAATCCCGGAACTCGGCTTGTGGATCGGCCGGTAAGGCGTCCACGGGCAGGACGTCGGCCGGTAGGCCCGCGGCGGATAAGGCGTCGGCCGGCAGGGCTTCGGCGGATAAGCCGTCGGGGCCCTCCGGTGCGTCGGGCGCCTGCGGGGAGACGTCCCCCGGGTTCCCTGGATCCCGTGGCGGGTCCGTCATGCGCGCCGCGTCCATCCGTACGGCTCGCGCGGTGCCCGAGGCGGCCGCGTCATCGGCGGGAGCGCTCACGAGGACCTCCTCCTGCCGCTCGTCCGGTGGGTTGCGTGAGCGTAGCAGCGCTCTGCGTGTTGTTCGAGTGGCGCCGTTCCCGCTGATGGGAATTGGCCGGTCAACGCCCTGCTCCGGTCTCGTACAGTGCGTTGCATGAGGGATAGCGCGGTGCTCCACATCAAGGGCCGGGTCCTGGTCGGACCGGACACCGGTGACGCTGCCGGGGACGTACGGGACGAGCTGTGGGTGGTCGACGGCAGGGTCACCTTCGAGCGGCCGTCCGGGGCCAGGGACATCCGGCTGATCGAGGGCTGGGCGCTGCCCGGACTCGTCGACGCCCACTGCCATGTCGGACTCGACGCCCATGGGGCGGTGGACGACTCGACGAGCGAGAAACAGGCGCTGACCGACCGGGACGCCGGGGCGCTGCTGCTGCGGGACGCCGGATCGCCGGCCGACACCCGCTGGATCGACGACCGCGAGGACCTGCCCCGCATCATCCGGGCCGGCCGCCATATCGCCCGTACCAAGCGCTACATCCGCAACTACGCGCATGAGATCGAGCCCGAGGACCTGGTCGCCTATGTGGCCGCGGAGGCGCGGCGCGGCGACGGCTGGGTCAAGCTGGTCGGCGACTGGATCGACCGGGAGACCGGTGACCTGGGGTTCTGCTGGCCGCGCGGCGCGGTCGAGGAGGCCATCGCGGAGGCGCACCGGCTGGGCGCGCGGGTCACGGCGCACTGTTTCGCCGAGGAGAGCCTGGCCCCGCTGGTCGAGGCGGGGATCGACTGCATCGAGCACGCCACCGGGCTCACCGAGGAGACGATCCCGCTGTTCGCCGAGCGGGGCGTGGCGATCGTGCCGACCCTGGTCAACATCGCCACCTTCCCCCGGCTGGCGCTGGGCGGCGA
The DNA here is from genome assembly GCF_018035285.1 of Streptomyces sp. MK37H. Lineage (NCBI taxonomy): Bacteria > Bacillati > Actinomycetota > Actinomycetes > Kitasatosporales > Streptomycetaceae > Streptomyces > Streptomyces sp. MK37H. Next base: position 3,513 of record NZ_JAAAYH010000630.1, read on the forward strand.
GGCGAGGTTCCCGCGCTGGGCCGACCATATGCGGCGGCTGCACGCGCGCCGCTACGAGACGGTGCGGGCGGCCCACGACGCGGGCATCCCGATCTACACCGGCACGGACGCGGGTGGCGGCCTTGCCCATGGGCTGGTCGGGCAGGAGGTCGCCGAGCTGGTGAAGGCGGGCATCCCGGTGCGTGACGCGCTCTCGGCGGCGACCTGGGGAGCGCGGGACTGGCTCGGGCGGCCGGGCCTCGCCGAGGGTGCCTCCGCCGATCTCGTCGTCTACGACGCGGATCCGCGCGCCGATGTGCGGGTGCTGACTACG
>NZ_JAAAYH010000631.1:0-3824 GCF_018035285.1 Streptomyces sp. MK37H
TCATTTCGCGACAGAGCGCGCGGGCGGCCTGGTCCGGCTGCCGTCAGCCGTCGTCGGCGCGGGGCGCGGGCTCCAAGGGCAGGCCGGCGTGGGGCGTCACCCATCGACCGCGCGGGGCAGCGGCAGACCACCCGCAGGTGACGCGAAGGCGCGGGGCCATCCACGGGCGTCAGGACCCGAACATCAACCGCCGTCCCCGCCGGGCGCGGCCGTCAGGGCGAGGCTCGCGGGGAGGGCGGCGACGGCCTCGCGGAGGCGGGCGGCCAGTTCCCCAGCGGTGGGCGGCTCGCTACGCGTACGGCCCGTCCCGCTCACGCCGCCCGTCTCATCCGCTTGCGCCACCCAACTCGCCAGCGCCCCGTGGAACGCGGCGACCAGCATGTCCACGGCCAGCCGCGGCCGGAGGTCGCCCGGCGTGCCGAGGCCGAACCTGCGGTGCAGGATCGCCAGTGCCTCCTGCGTGGTGGCCTCGCAGAACTGCAGACCGTGCGCGCCCATCGAGGGCGTCCGCTCGGCCAGCCGCCGGCTGAGCAGCATCCGGCGGGCCCAGCCCTCGTCGTCCATCCGCGCCAGCGCGGCCAGCAGCGCGTCCCGGCCCAGCTCCACCACCGTCAGCCCGTCCGGGTCCGCGGTCTCCAGCTCCTCCAGGAAGACCCGCCACAGGTCCTGGCCGGGGGCCATCGCGACATCTTCCTTGCTGGTGAAGGTGCGGAAGAAGGTGCGCTTGGAGACCTCCACCTCCTCGCACAGCTCATCCAGCGTCACCCCGCCGAAGCCGCGCCGGGTGAACAGCTCCAGCGCGGTGTCTATCAGCGTCTGACGGGTGCGCCGCTTCTTGCGTTCGCGCAGTGAGGAGTTGGGAGCGGCAGTCACGACGAAAAGTTTAGCCGTCACCGATCACGCCACTTGCACGCGTTTGCCACTCAGTGGCATAACTGATGTCGCCATCATTCACCGGAAAGGCGAACGGCCATGCGCGCCCTGCTTGTTGACCACTCCTCCCCTCAGGCCTCCGCATCGGCGAGGCCGCCGACCCCGAGCCCGCCCCGCACCAGGCGCTGGTCCGGGTGACCGCCACCTCCCTCAACTACGGCGAGGTCTCCCACCGGACCGAGGCCCCCGACGGCACCGTGCTGGGCTGGGACGCCGCCGGAGTGGTCGAGCGCCCGGCGGCCGACGGCTCCGGACCGGCCGCCGGAACCCCCGTCGTCACCCTGGGCGCGGACGGCGGCTGGGCGGAGCTGCGCGCGGTGGACACCGGGATGCTCGGCGTCCCGCCCGCCGGTGCCGACCCCGGCGCGATCAGCACCATCCCGGTCGCGGGCGGCAGCGCCCTGCGCGCGCTGCGCCGGATCGGCGACACCCTCGGCCGGCGCATCCTGGTCACGGGCGCCACCGGCGGGGTCGGCCGGTACGCCGTCCAGCTCGCCCGGCTCGGCGGCGCGTACGTCATCGCCTCCACCGGCGATCCGGCGGCCCACGGCGACGGTCTGCGCGCACTGGGCGCCCACCAGGTGGTCACGGACCCGGCGGAGATCGACGAGCCGGTGCACGGAGTGGTCGACAACGTCGGCGGACCGCAGCTGGTGGCCGCGTACGACAAGCTCGCCGCGCACGGCACCCTGGTGTCCGTCGGCCATGTGACGGGCCAGCCCGAGACCTTCCCGTTCGGCGCCCTCTACGGCAACGAGGGCCGCCACAACCGCTCCATCGTCACCTTCTACCTGCTGGACCGCCCCGACATCGGCGCGGACCTCGGCTGGCTCGCGGAGCGCGTCGCGACGGGAGACCTGGACCCCCAGATCACCTGGCGCGGCGGCTGGGACCGCGCCGAGGAGGCCGTCACCGCCCTCCTGGACCGCCGCCTCCACGGCAAGGCGGTCCTGGACATCGGCTGGCGGCTGGCAGCGCCGTGACTGGGACGAATGGTTCCACCGCAGGAGGCTGCGGGCAGATCCGCTGGAGGGAATGGTGCTACCCGGCAGCCACCTCGGGCCGCACCGGGCGCACCATCACCGTCAGGACCGGCGCCTCCGGCGAAGACTGCGCCGTGCCCAACGCTCTGTATCCCCACGACGCGTAGAGGGCCTGCACCCTCCCGTCCTGGTTCAATGGGTTCACCATCAATGAGACCTGCGTCTCGGGCCGCCCGGCCAGGAGCGCATCATGCAGCTTGCGGGCGGTCCCCTGCCTGCGCCACCGCTGGCGGACCATCATCTCTTTCACCGCGACCGTGGAAGCCCCCGCAATGGTCGGCTCGGGCTCTGACCGGATGCGGCGCCACCAGCGGTCACCCGCTCCGGTGAGCCGGTTGGCGTAGACGTAGCCGATGGGCTCACCGGAGTCGTACGCCACCACGGCCTCCCACCCCGGTTCGGCGGCGTGCCGGTGCAGCCGCTCCCCGAATGTCTCCGGGGCGTAGTGCGGCAGGTGGAGCTTGTGCGCCCAGCACTCCTTGTAGATTCCCACCAGGTCATCCCACACGGACTCCACGTCACCGACCCGGACGAAGCTCACGCTGCCTTCCACCGCGTCAGCCAGGCAGGGCCCCGGTGCGGGCCGCGAATTCCCGCACGCCCGGCACGCGGGCGGGCAGGTACAACAGGTCCGCCGTCAGGGCCCGCAGTGCCGGCCGCCGCACTTCCTGCGGCGCCTCGCGCTCCACCCTGCGGAGCGCCGCGAAGGTCTGCGGCTGGTCACCGAGGGCGTGCCACATGCGGGCCGTATCCGTCCAGGCGCGGGCGCGGCGCTCTGCCGTCGGCATGCAGTCGATGTTCAGCCTTGCGGCGACCTTTACGCCCTCGTCAGGCGTGCCAAGTGCGTTGAGCACGCCGATCCGGTACACGTCCACCTGCGTCCGGCTGACGTCCACGGTGAACAGCCCCGGTACCGCCTGGCGCCGCTCTGCCTCCTCCTGAGCCTCGTCCAGCAGACCCAGCGCCGTGGTGCGGTCCCTGCTGGTGGCCGCCGTGTACGCGGCCGTCAGCATCAGCGTCGTACGCACAGCCCCGGTCGCGGACTGGTCGGCATCCAAATCGGCCGCCTCCTGGGTGAGCAGCCGCACCGCAGCCGGGGACCGCCCCGACCGCCGCATGGTGATCGCGAGCACCCGGGAAGCTTCACCGATCGGCACCGGGTGGCCCCCGGCCCGGGCTGCGGCCAGCGCACGGTCGGCAGCCACCCAGGCCGCGTCGTTGTGCTGTTTGAGCGCCAACTCGGCAGCCAGCACGTAAGCCCGCGCGAGCACCATGCTCGCCTGCTCTCGCGCCCGTCCGCTCGACGCGTCCCGCGTCGCGGACGCCGAGGCGAGCAGACCCGGAAGCGCGCGGCCGAGAGCGGCGTAGCGAGCGGCGCAAAAGTCCGACCGCGCGGCCGCGGTCCGCTGGACGAGGAGGGCCGGCGGAACCGGGCCGGCGGACGGGAGCCGGAAGAGAGCATCCTCAAGCCCGGCCGCCGGGTCGAAGGGGCCGGACACGGCCCCGGACGGGGCGGCACCGACAACACCCGTCGCTCCGGCCGCCAACGCACCGGTGAGCAGATTCCTACGACGCACCGCATCCTCCTCGCCCGATGAACGCTCCACCGTATCGACCGTGGGTGCGTCCGGCACAGGAGTCGCGGTGAGCCGGTCGAGTGGGAGGTTCAAGAACGCTGCGAACTGCGCCAGCGTGGAGTAGTCGAGCCGCATGCGCCCGGACTCGATCCGGGACACGGCCGACGCGGAGTAGCCACAAGCCTCGCCGACTTGCGCCTGGGTGAGGCGAGCGGCGCAGCGGGCGCCGCGAAGGACCGCCCCGACATCAACTCTCGCTGTACCAACGTCC
>NZ_JAAAYH010000632.1:0-3815 GCF_018035285.1 Streptomyces sp. MK37H
TCGTCCATGATCCGCTGGGCGTCCTTGGCGGGGACCATCGAGCGGACCGCGACCCAGCCCTCGTGGTGCAGCGGGGAGACGGTGGGCGACTCCAGGCCCGGGGTGAGCGCCACGGCGCGCTCCACCTGCTCCACCCGGATGTCGTAGTCCATCATCACGTAGCGCCGGGCCACCAGGACGCCCTGCATCCGGCGGAGGAACTGCTGGACCTTCGGGTCGTCGCTGGGGTCGCCGGTGCGGCGGATGACAACCGCCTCGGACTCCAGGATGGGCTCGCCGATGATCTCAAGACCGGCGTTGCGCAGGGTGGTGCCGGTCTCGACCACATCCGCGATGACCTCGGCGACACCGAGCTGGATGGCGGTCTCGACGGCGCCGTCGAGGTGGACCACGGCGGCGTCCACACCGTTGTCGGCGAGGTGCTTGGTGACCAGTCCGGCGAAGGACGTGGCCACGGTCATCCCGCCGAACTCGCTGACGTCCTTGGCCGCGCCGGGACGGGTGGCGTAGCGGAAGGTGGACCCGGCGAAGCCGAGCTGCATGATCTCCTCGGCCTGGGAGCCGGAGTCCAGCAGCAGATCGCGGCCGGTGATGCCGATGTCGAGCCGGCCGGAGCCCACGTACACGGCGATGTCGCGGGGGCGAAGGAAGAAGAACTCCACCTCGTTCTCCGCGTCGACCAGGACCAGCTCCTTGCGGTCCTTGCGCTGCCGGTAGCCCGCCTCATGGAGCATCGCCGACGCAGGCTCGGACAGTGAACCCTTGTTGGGGACGGCGATGCGCAGCATGAGTGCTCTTTCCTTCGGTAGCTCGGTGGCTCGGTAGCTCGGCTTGCTCGGCTTGCTCGGTAGCGAGGATGTTTTGACGGGGGTGTTCAGAGGTGGGCGTAGACGTCGTCGAGGGTCAGCCCCTTGGCGACCATCATCACCTGGAGGTGGTACAGGAGCTGGGAGATCTCCTCGGCGGTCGCCTCGTCGCTCTCGTACTCGGCGGCCATCCACACCTCGGCGGCCTCCTCCACGACCTTCTTGCCGATGGCGTGCACACCGGAGTGGACCAGCTCGGCGGTGCGGGACGTGGCGGGGTCGGCCGTGGCGGCCTTCTTCTGGAGCTCGGCGAAGAGCTCCTCGAACGTCTTCTTGGGCATCGTGTCCGTCATCCTACTTGGGTCGTGCGACGCCCCTCAGCGCCAGGGTTCGGCGACCGAGCGCAGGGTGGTGGCGGTGGCGACGGCCGCGGTGACCGCCTCGTGGCCCTTGTCCTCGCTGGAGCCCGCGAGCCCGGCCCGGTCCAGGGCCTGCTCCTCGGTGTCGCAGGTCAGCACGCCGAAGCCGATGGGCACGCCGGTGTCCACGCCGACCTGGGTCAGCCCCTGGGTGACGCCCTGGCACACATAGTCGAAGTGCGGGGTGCCGCCACGGATGACGACGCCCAGGGCGACGATCGCGTCATAGCCGCGGCCCGCGAGCACCTTGGCGACGACCGGCAGTTCGAAGCTGCCCGGCACCCGCAGCACGGTGGGCTCGTCGATGCCGAGCTCGCCAAGCGCGCGCAGGGCGCCGTCGAGCAGCCCGTCCATCACCTTCTCGTGCCACTGTGCGGCGATGACGGCGACGCGCAGGTCCCCGCAGTTCTTCACGGACAGTTCGGGGGCGCCCTTACCGCTCACGTCTCTCCTCAGTGTTTCTGGTTTTCCGGTGTTTCTGGTGCTTCTGGTGTTTCTGGTGCTTCTGGTGCTTCTGTGGTGGTGCGTGGATATGCGGCTTTTACGGCTACCGGTTCTGTGTGGCTACTGGTTGCCGCAGGCCGAAATGGGCTCGGCGCGGTCGCCGTCCAGCCAGGGCAGGTCATGCCCCATCCGGTCCCGCTTGGTGCGGAGGTAGCGGAGGTTGTGCTCCCCGGCCTGGACGGGCATCGGCTCCCGGCCGGTGACCCGCAGCCCGTGCCGCACCAGCGCCGTGGTCTTCTCGGGGTTGTTGGTCATCAGCCGAAGCGAGCGCACGCCGAGGTCGGCGAGGATCTCCGCGCCCGCGGCGTAGTCCCGCGCGTCGGCGGGCAGGCCGAGCTCCAGATTGGCGTCCAGGGTGTCCCGGCCCAGCTCCTGGAGCTCGTACGCGCGCAGCTTGGACAGCAGTCCGATCCCGCGCCCCTCATGGCCGCGCAGATACAGGACGATGCCCCGGCCCTCGGCGGTGACCCGCTCCAGCGCGGCGTGCAGCTGGGGGCCGCAGTCGCAGCGCAGCGAGTGGAAGACATCGCCGGTGAGGCATTCGGAGTGGACGCGGACCAGCACGTCCTCGCCGTCCCGGATGTCGCCCTGGACCAGCGCGATGTGCTCGACGCCGTCGGCCGCGCGGTAGCCGTACGCCCGGAAGTCGCCGAAGGCGGTGGGCAGCCGGGTCTCGGCCTCGCGCCGCACAAGCGGCTCTGCGGGCTTGCGGTACGCGATCAGATCGGCGATGGAGACGATCGCCAGGTCGTGCTTGTGGGCGAAGGCGACGAGGTCGGGCAGGCGCAGCATGGCACCGTCCTCCCCCGCGATCTCGCAGATCACGGCCGCCGGGCGCAGTCCGGCCAGCCGGGCGAGGTCGACCCCGGCCTCGGTGTGACCGTCGCGCTCGAGCACCCCGCCGGGGCGGGCGCGCAGCGGGAAGATATGACCGGGACGGACCAGGTCGCCGGGGGTGGTGTCCGGGTCGGCCAGCAGCCGCAGGGTGGTGGCCCGGTCGGCGGCGGAGATACCGGTGCTGACGCCGTGTTCGGCGGTGGCGTCGACCGAGACGGTGAAGGCGGTCCGCATGGACTCGGTGTTCTCATCGACCATCTGCGGAAGCCGCAGCCGGTCGAGGTCGGCGGCCTCCATGGGCGCGCAGATGAGCCCACGGCACTCGTTCATCATGAAGGCGACGATCTCGGGGGTCATCGTCTCGGCGGCGGCGACGAGGTCGCCCTCGTTCTCCCGGTCCTCGTCGTCCACGACCACCACGGGGCGGCCCGCGGCGATGTCGGCGATGGCGCGCTCGATGGTGTCCAGCGCCAGTTCGTCGGGCCAGCGCGCGGCTCGCAGGGAGGCGGCCGGGCCGCTGCTCGGATGCGGATCGGTCACCGCGTATGCCTCACTCATGCTGCGTCCCTTTCACTCGCTTCTCCGCCCACGCGGCACAGAGGCGCGAGCATCGTCGCCGTATGCGGCCCGGCGGCCGCGTGTGCGTCGCTCATGCCGTGGCCTCCTTGCCCTGCGTGCCGTTGTCCCTTCCGAGCAGCCGCTCGACGTATTTGGCGAGTACGTCCACCTCGAGGTTGACCGGGTCCCCGGCCTGCTTGACCCCGAGCGTGGTGAGCGCGAGGGTCGTCGGGATGAGGCTGACGGTGAAGTAGTCGGGGCCCGCGTCCACGACGGTGAGGCTGATGCCGTCCACCGTGATGGAGCCCTTCTCGACGACATAGCGGCTGAGTTCGGCGGGCAGCGAGATCTTCACGATCTCCCAGTGCTCGGAGAGCTTGCGGTCCACGATGGCGCCGGTGCCGTCCACATGGCCCTGCACGATGTGGCCGCCGAGCCGCCCGCCCAGCGCCATCGGGCGCTCCAGGTTGACCCGGGAGCCGATGTCGAGCGCGCCGAGACCGGAGCGGTTCAGGGTCTCGGCCATCACGTCGGCGCTGAACCGGGTGCCCTCCGCGTCCTCGATGATGTCGACGACGGTGAGACAGACGCCGTTGACGGCGATGGAGTCGCCGTGCTTCGCCCCTTCGGTGACGACGGGGCCGCGTACCTGGAAGCGGGACGCGTCACCGAGGTGCTCGATGGCGACGAT
>NZ_JAAAYH010000633.1:0-3794 GCF_018035285.1 Streptomyces sp. MK37H
GAGGTGTCCGACGGATCGTGCGCCTGCGGCGGGCTGTTCCCCGGAACCGGGGCTCCACCCCAGACGGCAAGGGCGGGGAGCCCCTCGCACAGGCCGCGGGTCAGGCGGCGTCTGGCGGGTCGTGACGGCTGCGGCGGGCTGTTCCCCTCCCCGCCCCTTCCCGAAACTGGGGCTCCGCCCCAGACCCCGGGTAACGGGAAAGGGCGGGGCGGCGTCCGACGGCTCGTGCCGCCCGCGGCGGACTGCTCCCTTCCCTGAAACGGGGGCTTCTGCCCCCAGTCTCGGGGTCCAGGGGCGGAGCCCCTGCTACGAGGCGGAGCCGCATGTGGATGCTGCGGGAAGGGGCGGGGCGGGGAAAGCGCCGATGTGCGGCTCCGCCGCGTGGTCCGCCGGACAACCCCATCGGGGCTGTGGCCGTCACACCGTGAGGACGATGCGGCCGTTGGCCGAGTGGTCCTCCAGGCGCTGGTGGGCGGTGGCGGCGTCCGCCAGGGGGAAGGTCTCGATCTCGACGTCGGCGAGGCCGTCGGTGGCCGCCTGGAGTGCGGCCCGGGCGGCCGGTGCGAAGGTCTCGGGGTGGGCCGGGAGGTAGCCGCCCGCGTTGAACCCGGTGACGGTGAAGTTGCCGTACCAGATCCGGTTGCCGTCGATGCCGCCGTGGTTCCAGTCGCCGCTGGCGTTGCCGACCAGCAGAAGACGGCCGGAGGGCGCGAGCAGTTCCAGGCTCTGGGTGCGTACGAGACCGCCGACGGGGTCGACGATGACGTCGAATCTCTCACCGTCGAGGGCCCCCGGCAGCCGCGCGGAGTCGACGACGGTGTCGTACGGCAGCTTGGTGGCGGCAGCCGCTCCCATCCGCTCGGTGCGGACCGTGCCGACCACCCGTGAGGCACCGAGTTGCCGGGCGATGCCGGGGAAGGCGGCCGCAAGCGCGCCCAGTGCTCCGTGGACCAGGACGCTTTCGCCCGCGGATGTGCGGATGGCGCTGGTGAGCGCGACATGGGCCATGAGCGCGTTGGGGATCACGGCGACGGCGAGGGCGGGGTCGATGGCGTGGCCCTCCGTCGAGACGACATGGGCCTGATCGGCGAGGAACACCGACGCGTACCCTCCCCGCCCGTCGCCGGAGGAGAGCGCCACCACCTTCTCCCCGGGGGCGAACCCGGTCACGCCCTCGCCCAGCGCGCGCACGGTCCCGGCCACCTCGAGGCCGGGGACGTACGGCGGTTGCGGCAGCCCGTCCCGGTCCTTGTACAGCCCCTGTCGGATGTACGCGTCGATGAGGCCGACGGCGGCGTGGGTGACGTCGATCGCGATCTGGCCGGGGCCGGGTGCCGGATCGGGCAGTTCGGTGAGGGTGAGCACGCCCGGTTCGCCGAACCGGGTGACCTGTACGGCCTTCATGGCGATTCCTCTCGAATTTAACGCACCCCATGATGCGTTAAATTGACGCTATCACGATGGGCCGGGATAGCGCATCCCTGTGTGCGTTAAGGTGCTGCAGTGCATCAACGAGCTCGATCGGCCGAGGACAAGGCACGCCGTGCGGACGATCTGCTGAAGGCGGCGGAGGCGCTCGCGCGCGAACTCGGCGGCGTCCGGTACGTCACGCTGGCGGCGGTCACCGAGCGGGCCGGACTGCACCGGACCGGTGTGCGGCGGTACTACGCCAGCAAGGAGGAGCTGCTGCTGGAGCTGGCCGAGCGGGGCTGGGGCCAGTGGCGTGACGCGGTCAAGAGCGCGGTGGCGGACCGGGCCGGCCTCGGGCCCGCGCAGACGGCGGCCGTGGTCAGCGAGACCCTGGTCGCGCTACCGGTGTTCTGCGACCTCCTGACGCACGTCACGCTGTACCTCGAAGGCGATGTCGACATCGAACGGGCCCGCCGGTACAAGACCAACTCCTTCGCCGCGCACGATGAGATCGCCGCCACGCTGGATGACGCGAGCACGATGACGGGCGAGCAGATCGCCAACCTGCTGGCGGCGGCGATCATGCTGGCCGCCGGCCTCTGGCAGGTCTCCCATCCCACCCCCACCCTTGCGGCGCTGTACGAGCAGGTGCCGCGGTGGGGGCATGTAGCGCTGGATTTCGCCCCGCGGCTGACGAGCCTGCTCGAAGCGTGCGCGGTGGGACTCGGCGAGGCGTGATGGCGGAAGCTGCTCAGGCTCCCAGGCTCAGGCTCAGGCTCGGGCGCGGCGGATCGCGCGCCCCGCGAGGACGTCCGTCCGCCGCCCGTCCTCGATGACGGAACGGCCGTCGATGAGGACGTGGGGGATGCCGGTCGGCAGAGTGCGCGGGGCCTCGAACGTCGAGCCCGCCGCGACCGTCTCCGGGTCGAAGAGGACGAGGTCCGCGCGGTAGCCCTCGCGGATCAGGCCGCGGTCGGGGAGGCGGAGGCGGGCCGCGGGGCGGGCGGTGAGGTGGGCCACGCACTCCTCCAGGGTGAGGACGCCCAGCTCACGGACGTAGCGGCCCAGGTACTGGGGGAAGGTGCCGTACGCGCGGGGGTGCGGCTTGGCGCCGTTCAGGATGCCGTCGCTGCCGCCGGTGTGGGCGGGGTGTTTCATGATCGCCTGGACGTTCTCCTCATGCCCGACGTGCTGCAGGATCGTCGGGCCGAGGCGGTCGTCCAGGAGGAGGCGGCGCGCGGTGACCCAGGGGGCCTCGGCTCGCTCGCGGGCGCTCGCGGCGACCGTTTTGCCGACGTATTCGGTGAGGGCCGGGTCGTTCACACCGGAGATCTCGATGGTGTCCCAGTTGATCGGCACCCCGTGGCAGCCGTCCGCTCCCTCTTCCTCCATGACGTGCCGGATGCGCTCGGCTTCGGCGTCGTCGCGCAGCCGTGCGAGGGCCGCGTCGGGGCCGCCCTCGGCCGCCCAGCTCGGCAGCATCGCGGCGAGCGTGGTGCAACCGGGGAGGTAGGGATAGGTGTCGAGGGTGATGTCGGCGCCGTCGGCGATCGCGGCGTCGAGGAGGGCGAGCAGTTCGGGGGCGCGGCCCTTGTTGAGGTCGAAGTTCATGGTGGCGTGGGCGAGGTGCAGCGCACAGCCCGCCTCCCGGCTGAGGGCCACCATCTCCTCGTAGGCGCGCAGGGCGCCGGCGCCGTAGGAGCGGTGGTGCGGGCAGTAGTAGCCGTCGTACGCGGCCACGACCCGGCACAGCTCGGTGAGTTCGGCGTCGGATGCGTACATCCCGGGGGTGTAGGTGAGCCCGGAGGACAGGCCGACCGCCCCCTGCTCCAGCCCCTCCGCCACCAGCGCCTTCATCCGCTCGACCTCGGCGGGTGTCGCGTCGCGGTCCTCCCAGCCGAGGGCGAGCATGCGGACGGTGCCCTGGGGGATGAGGTACGCGGCGTTGACCGCGATGCCCTGGCCGTCGAAGCCGTGGTCGAGGCGGTCCAGGAACTCGCCGACGGTGCGCCAGGTGAAATCGATGTCGGAGCCGTCGCCGTTCCAGCCGGTGATGGCGGTCCGGATCTGGGCGAGCGTGCGGTCGTCCACCGGCGCGTACGAAAGCCCGTCCTGGCCGATGACCTCCAGGGTCACGCCCTGGGCGGCCTTCGCGGAGTGGTCGGGGTCGCGGAGCAGGGCGAGGTCGCTGTGGGCGTGCATGTCGATGAAGCCGGGGGAGAGGGCGAGGCCGTCGGCCTCCACGACCCGCCGTCCGCTTGGGCGTGGCCCACCGCCCTCCGGTACGACGGCGGCGATCCGTCCGCCATCTACGGCCACGTCTGCCCGGCACCGGGCTTGCCCGGTGCCGTCGATGACGTCCGCACCGCGAATGACCAGCTCCA
>NZ_JAAAYH010000634.1:0-3767 GCF_018035285.1 Streptomyces sp. MK37H
TTCCGTACGGGCCCCGGCCACCTCCGTAAGGGTCGCGGCGAACAGCCCGGAGGCGTGGCCGCCGTCCTCGTCGAGCTCCCGCGCGGCGCGCAGCAGGGCCGCGCCGGAGCCCGGCCGCGTGGCGGTGTTCAGCCGTCGCCGCAGGGCGTCGGCGGTACGGACGGCGAGCGCGGGGCGGGTGGTGTGCAGCCGGGCCAGGCGGGCGAGGGCGGCGGCCAGCGGGCCGGGGCGGGAGTCCAGATCGAGGGCGTTCACCAGCACATGGGCCGCCTCCTGGACGAACGTCTCGTACCCGGCGAGGAGTTCACCGGCGGCCCGCGCGGTGCGCCGGGTCACCCGGGGCCGCATCCGGGCCCGGGTGGCGAGCCGGTCGGCGAGGTGCCGGATGCGGCGGTGCGCGGGGCGGTCCCGGTCCGGTTCGGCGTCGGGGCCGCCGGGCCGGGCGTCGGCGGTGGCGAGCGCGGCGAGCGCCCACGCCAGCGGGTTGTCACCGGGCGACCCGTCGGGCGCCGCGGCCATCAGGTCCAGCAGGGCGTCGGCGGCGGGCCGCCAGCTCGCCCGGTTGCCCAGGTCGGTGACGGCCGCCACCAGCACGGCCGCCGCGTCCGGCGCCCACGGCGACCAGCGGGCCAGCGCCCCGTACCCGGCCGCCGCCACCTCGGGGTCGTCGGTGTCGCAGACGGCGCGTATGAGCTGGGCGTAGCGGCCGCGGTGGGTCTCGGGGAGGTCCAGCGGGCGGGTGCGCAGCACGGCATGGCGCAGCTCGCGCCGACCGCTCGCGGCGGCGGTCAGCAGCTCCCAGGCGCGTTTGGTGTCGAGCAGCCCGGTGGCGAAGGCGACACAGGCGGCCTGCACATCGGGGTGCTGGCCGGGCAGTTCGAAGGCGTCGGCGAGCAGCGCGGCGGCGTCGGCCACCGGGAGCAGGGTGGCGGCGAGCCGGACGGCCTCCTTACGGCTGGTGACCTTCGCGGGGACGGGTGGTACGGCGGTGGCGACCCCGTCCGGGGCGAGCACCCCGCGCACCAGCCGCCCCAGCCGTGACGGCTCGACGTACCGGGACGCTCTCGTGGCCGCGTACATCGCCACCCGGGCCCGGTCGTCGCCCGCGCGGGAGAACAGGGCGGGAAGTGCATCGCCGGGGCGGTCGGTGCGGGCGAGCGCGGCGAGCGCTGTCTCGGCCAGGACCACATCGTCGGTGTCCGTCCAGGTCCGGACGGTGGCCGCGCCGTGGCCGGGAATCGGCGCGGCGCCGGCGACGGCGGCCGCCCGCTGCCCCGGCCGCAGGGAGGTGTCGGCGGCGGCCCGGTCCAGGACGCGGGCGGCGGCGGCCTGCTGACGGGGCAGCCAGCGGCCGGTGTCCCGCCCGGTGGGCGGGGTCCAGTGGGTGCCGGGGGTCAGAAAGCGCCCGTACGGCGGGGTGTCGCCGAGGACGAGGTCGAGCAGATCGGTGCGACGGCGGGTCAGCACGGCCAGGACGGACGGCAGCACGGCCGCCGAGGGCTCGTGCGCGAGCAGCTCGGCCACGCGGGCGTCCCGCTCGGCCGGTGGTTCCAGCCACAGCCCGATGGCGGTGCGGGCCGTCGCGTCGCTGCCGAACGAGATGGCCTGCCACAGGAGTTCCTGCAGCTCGGGGAGGGTGTGGGCGCGCCGTCCGAGGGAGCGGGCGAGGGCGAAGGTCAGCTCGTGGTCGACCCGTTCGGCGCCCGCCTCCAGCCAGGGCCGCAACGCCTCGAACACCGCCTGCTCCTGGCCGCGCCGCAGCTGGTGGTCGAGGCGGCCCAGGTCGGCGGCGCCGACGCTGCCCGCGAGCCGGGTGAGGGTGCGCAGCGCCCAGCCCAGCAGCTGGCGCCGCCCGGTGACGGCGTGTTCGCGCAGTAGCGCCACGGCCAGGTGGCGCAGCGCCTGGCGGGTGGCGGAGGACGAGTCGCGGGCGGAGATCGCGTCGGCGGCGATCCGGTCCAGATGCTCGGCGGCGTCGTCGGTGAACAGCGCGGGGTGGGTGTGGGCGAGCGTGCCGAGCGCCGCGGAGCGCACCGGGTCTTGCTCGTTGCGCAGCCGCTCCAGCCGGCGCAGCAGCTCGGTGAGGGCGTCCGGGTCGCCGGAGCGGGCGACGCACCGGATCAGCAGCGGATGGGCCAGGGCGCGGTCCTCGGCCGGGGAGCGGCGCACGGCGGCCTCCAGCTCCTCGCGCGCCTCCTCGACCGGCAGATGGGCCACCGACTCCAGCACGGTGGTCCAGGGCGCGCCGCGCTCGCGCGCCTGAGCGGCCATCCGGCGGGCCTCGGCCTGGCGGCGGGGGCGCGGCAGGACCTCGAGCACGGCGGGCTCGATCACGGCGCGGGCGGCGGCGCGTCCATCGGTGGCCTGGTCGTAGGTGGCCTGGTCGTAGGTGGCCTGGTCGTATGTGGCCTGGTCGTATGTGGCCTGGTCGTATGTGGCCTGGTCGTAGAACGCGGAGCGGCGGGCGGGCGGCAGCGCGGCCAGCAGCCGGGCGAGGGCGTCGGCGTCGTGCCGCAGGGCCCGGCCGAGCTCGGCGAGCTCGGGCGGGTCGGCGCGGACGATCCGGCGCAGCACGGCCCGGTCCAGCCGCCGCCGGGTGCCGCTGTGCTCGGGGGCGAGCAGCAGCCGCAGCGTACGGCTCGGCTCGGCGGCCACCAGCGCGGACAGCCGGGCCCGTACGGGGGTCGGGAGCGGGCCCTGGCCGTAGTCCTCCAGCAGCTCCAGCACCCGCTCGGGCTCGACGGGCGCGGCGAGCGCGACACAGGGCGCGTAGCGGGTCCACCAGTCGGCGCGCAGCGGCGCGGGCAGCGCGGTGAGCTGACGCGCCGCCTCGTCCAGGACGGCGAGGGGATGCCGGGAGACGAGGGGCCGCCAGCCGCGGACGGCGTGGAACAGCCCGGGCAGCAGCCGCGCCACGGTCTCGGCGCCGCATCCGGGGAGCAGCCGGGCGGCCTCGCCGTCGCCCCAGCGCTCCCGGAACGGCTCGATCAGCCGGTCCGCGAGCGCGGTGCGCCGCCCGGCCACGACGGTGCGCGCCAGTTCGCGCCGTACGGTGGCGGGCGCGTCCTCGAAGGCCGCCTCCAGCGCGTCGTCCGGGACCGCGCCGGGGCCGCCGCGGCGGGCGGTGTCGAGGGCGCGGTGCCGCACCACGGGGTCCGGGTCGGCGAGCCGCGCCGCGAGGTGGCCGGTGCGCCCGCCGGCGGCCGCGGCCACGGCCGCCAGCCGCCGTTCGTACGTCCCGCGCCGCTCCAACTCCTCGATCAGCGCGCCCAGCCGCCCCTCGGCACTGGCCGCCCGCGCCCGCCCGGCCAGCTCCCGCATCCGGCGCGGAAAGGGCAGCGGATCGAGGGCGGCGAGCAACTCGTCGGCGAGGGCCCGGTGGGGATCGGGAGTGCCGAGGGTTTCGGAGCCGCCATCGGTTTCGGAGCCGCCATCGGCTTCGGGAGTGGCATCGGCTTCGGGAGCGCCGTGGGTTCGGGGAGCGCGGGGAGGCTCGGGGCCGCGGTGGGCTTCGGGGCCGTGATGGGCTTCGGACGCGTTGACCATGCCAGGGATTGTGCCGCTCACACGTCCGGTCACACGTCCCGCCGGAAGATGGTTTCCCGGGACACCCGTCGCCCCAAGGCCTCGCGCCCGGCCGCGCTCGCTCGCGTCCCGCCCGCGCGTGCCGCGTCCGGGCAGCGATTCGCACGGCCTCAACGACCCGCGGCCCGCCGAGCCGCACCCAGGCGACGACTCCAGGCGCGCCCCGGCCGGGCTCGCCGATC
>NZ_JAAAYH010000635.1:0-3707 GCF_018035285.1 Streptomyces sp. MK37H
CGCCGACGCGGCGGATGACCGGGCGGATGCCCGCGCACATCCGGGGTGTCCGGCTGAGGCGCCGTCCGCGCCGCCTGTGACGCGGTGGTCGAGCGGCCGGCCGGTGGGCAGGGGACAGGGCGTCCGCGAGGCGGGGGCTGGTCGCGGTTCGCCATCGGCACGCCGACGCGGCGGATGACCGGGTGGATGCCCGCGCACATCCGGGGTGCCCGGCCGCGGGGTCTGGGGCGGAGCCCCAGTTGTGGGAAGGGGCGGGTAGGGGAGAAGCCCGCCGCAGGCGCCACGATCCACCGAACACCGCTAGAGAAGCAGCGGCTCCAGATGCGGCACCTCGAAACCCTCGTCGTCGAAGGGGTACAGCGGTCGTACGAGGCGCCGGTGGCCCAGGCGCGCCAGATCCTGGTCGACCCCGCCGGGGGTGAGCGCGAGCCGCCAGTCCGCCGCCAGGGCGTACAGCTCGGGCTCCAGATAGCCGATCTTGACGACGACGAGGTCATAGCCGCGCGGGTCCAGCTCGCCGAAGTCGGCCAGGGTGTGGAACGGCTTGCGGCGGCTGACCAGGATCGCCGTGACGCCCCCGTGCCGCACCGCCGCGAGATCCCCGCCGACCGGGTCGTCCCGGCGCAGGGCGACCACCTCGCCGGTCAGCTCGCAGGGCGCGGCGTGGTCCGCCGTCCCCCGGCTGATCCCGCCGCCGACGGACAGCCGGACCGTCGCGCCCGGCCCGGCGGCGAAGCACTCCGCGACCGCCGCCGGATCGGTGATCCCGGGGTGCAGGGCGGTGGCGTGGCCGGCGGCCAGGTCCTCGTTGGCCAGCAGCCGCCCGAGCATATAGGCGAGGTCCCCGGCGCCCCCGGCCGTGGGATTGTCGCCGGAGTCGCTGATCAGGAAGGGGCGGGCGGAGGAGGCGACGGCCTCGGCGATGCACTCGTCGGCGCCTCCGGTGGGGCCGACGAAGGCGAAGTCGCGGCGCATCTCCCAGTACTCGCGGGCCAGGGAGCGGGTCTGCTCGACGGCGAGCACGGGGTCGTCGCCGGTCACCACCACGGCCGCCCGGCAGCGCGGCTCGTCGGCCCAGGCGTATCCCACCCAGATCGCCGCGTCCACGACGCCGTCCATCGCCTCCACGGCGGCCAGCCGCCCGTACAGCGACTTGGCGGGCTCCAGACGGGTGCTGGTGCGCTCCCCGGGCAGCAGCACCGGGATCTGCACCCAGGCCAGGTGCGGGCGGCCCCTGCCGGAGGCCAGGCGCTCCACCAGCTTGCGGGCGGCGCGCTCGCGGGTCTCCCAGGCGTCCTCGTGCGGGGCGAGCCGGTGGGCGGTGATCAGGTCGAGCCGGCCCGCGAAGCGGCGGGAGACATTGCCGTGGAGGTCCATGGCGGCGGAGATCAGCGCGTCGGGCCCCATCGCCTCCCGTACCGCCTCGGTCAGGTCGCCCTCGGCGTCCTCCAGGCCCAGCACGCTCATCGCGCCGTGGATGTCGTAGACCAGCCCGTCGAGCGGACCGGCCCGCCGCAGCCGCTCGATCAGCTCGCCCTTGATCCGGTCGTAGGTCTCGCGCTCGACCGGGCCGCCGGGGAGCGAGACGGCGTGGAGCAGGGGCACCCACTCGGCGTGCCCGGCCAGATCGCCGTCCGGCTGGGTCCAGGAGTAGCGGTCCAGCAGCTCGGCGCCGCGGGTGACGCGGAAGTCCTCGTAGGCCGCGCGGTGCGGGCTGAAGGTGCTGGACTCGATGTGCATACCGCCGATGCCGATACGCGGGCGGCGGCCTCCGGACGCGGCAGGATTCATGCTCTCCGACTTCCCCTCCCTCATGTGGTGAAGCCCACAAAGGGGACAAAGGATCTTTTTCGCCTGGCAGAGTGCCAGGTCACAAGCACATCACGGCGCCCCCCGGCGCACGACCCGGAAAGCAGCCATGGCCGCACTCGCCCGCTGGTGTCTCAGGCGCCGCGCCATCGTCATCGTGCTGTGGCTGGCCGCCTTCGCCGGGGTCGCCGCGGCGGCGGCCGTGACAGGTTCGGCGTACTCCAACGACTACGACATCCCGGGCACCGACTCCTCCAAGGTCTCCGCCCTGATGGAGCGGCGGCTGCCGGACCGGGCGGGGGACAGCGACACCATCGTCTGGCACACGGCGGACGGCGCGGGCACCGTACGCGCCCCAGGGGTCGAGCGGCGGATGACGGCGGCGCTGCGGCAGGTGGCGGACCTGCCCGGCGTGGCCTCCGTGACCGGTCCGTACGGCGCCGTCTCCGCGACCGGCCCGTACGGTGCCGTCTCCGCGACCGGTCCGTACGGCGCCGGTGACACCGGCCGGTTGGGCGGATCCGGCGGGCTCGGCGAGGACGGTGACAACGGCCGGATCAGCGCCGACGGGCACACCGCCTACGCCACCATCGTCTTCCGTGAACCGGCCGCAGAGCTGGGCGAGGCGGAGGTCCGCCGGGTGCTCGACACGGTGCGCTCCGCCGCCTCCGGGGCCAAGGGCCTTCAGGTCGAGATGGGCGGTGCGGGCGCCGGGCTCACCGAGCGGACCGGACCGGCCCATCTGAGCGAGGCCATCGGGGTCGGCGTGGCCGCCCTGGTGCTCTTCCTCGCCTTCGGCTCGCTCGCGGCGACGCTGCTGCCGATCGCCACCGCGCTCATCGGCGTCGGCACCGCGTACGCGGCCATCGGGCTGCTCGGCCACGCCATGACGATCGCCGACTTCGCGCCCATGCTCGGCATGCTGATCGGCCTCGGAGTGGGGATCGACTACGCGCTGTTCATCGTCACCCGGCACCGCAAGGGGCTGCGGCGGGGGCTGTCGGTGGAACAGGCCGCTCAGCGCGCGGTGGCCACCTCGGGGCGCGCGGTGGTCTTCGCGGGCGCGACCGTCTGTCTCGCGCTCCTCGGCATGCTCGTCCTGCGGCTGTCCTTCCTCAACGGG
This sequence comes from Streptomyces sp. MK37H, assembly GCF_018035285.1. Classification (NCBI taxonomy): domain Bacteria; kingdom Bacillati; phylum Actinomycetota; class Actinomycetes; order Kitasatosporales; family Streptomycetaceae; genus Streptomyces; species Streptomyces sp. MK37H. Next base: position 2,933 of record NZ_JAAAYH010000635.1, read on the forward strand.
GTGGCGGTCGCCGCGGCGCTCACCGTCGCCCTTACGGTCGCCGCCTCGCTCACCCTGCTGCCCGCGCTGCTCGGCCTGATCGGCATGCGGGCCCTGAGCCGGAGGGACCGCGGACGGCTGGCCGAGCGGGGGCCGGAAGCCGCGGCGTCCCAGGGCCTGTGCGCGCGCTGGGCGCTCTGCGTCGAGCGCCGCCCCAAACTGCTGGGGGCGGTCGCGGCCGCCCTCATCGCGGTGCTCGCCCTCCCCACGTTCTCGCTCCACCTGGGCACCTCGGATCAGGGCAACGGTTCCTCGGCCTCGACCACGCGCCGGGCCTACGACCTGCTGGCCGAGGGCTTCGGACCAGGTTTCAACGGCCCGTTGACGCTGATAGGCAGCATGGACGGGGCCGACGACCGTATGGCCTTCACCGAACTGCCCGAGACCCTGCGCACCATCCACGGGGTGGCCTCGGTGAGCACCGCGGACCTGGGCGGAGGCGGCGACACCGGCGTCATCACGGTCGTCCCCACGACGGCACCGCAGTCCCGGGACACCTCCGACCTCGTCGGACGGCTGCGCGCCGAGGTGCTGCCCCGGGCCGAGGAGGGCAGCTCGCTGCGGGTCTACGTGGGCGGGCTGACCGCGGGCTACGACGACTTCGCCGCGGTGATCGTGAGCAAGCTGCCGCTGTTCGTGGGGGTGGTGGTGGCGCTGGGATGTGTGCTGCTGCTGCTCGCGTTCCGCAGCATCGGCATCCCCGTCAAGGCGGCGGTCATGAATGTGGCCGCCGTCG
>NZ_JAAAYH010000636.1:0-3692 GCF_018035285.1 Streptomyces sp. MK37H
CCCCGTACGCATCGGCCCGGACGACACCGACCGCGCCCGGCTCGCCACCCGTATCACCGAGGCCCTCGGGGACACCGGGGCGCCCGGCGGCGTGGTGTCCCTCCTCGCTCTCGACGAGGCACCGCACCCGGAACACCCCGACGTCCCCACAGGGTTCGCCACCACCCTCGACCTGGTGCGGGCGCTGGGTGAGGCGGGCGTCGACGCGCCCCTGTGGTGTGTCACCCGTGGCGCCGTCTCCACCAGCGGCGCCGACCGTCTCGGAGCCCCCGCGCAAGCCCTTGTCTGGGGCCTGGGCGGTGCGGTCGCCCTGGAGCATCCGCAGCGCTGGGGCGGGCTGATCGATCTGCCCGAGGCGCTCGACGAGGGCGCCCTCAGGGCCCTCGCCCTCGCCCTGACCGGCCGGGACGGCGAGGACCAGCTGGCCATCCGCGCCTCGGGCACCCTCGCCCGGCGGCTCCGGCGGGCCGGGGCCGGCCGTTCCGGTGAGCGCTGGCAGCCCCGCGGCACCGTCCTGATCACCGGTGGCACCGGTGGCGTCGGCGCCCAGATCGCCCGCGGACTGGTCGACGAGGGTGCCGAACACGTGGTGTTGGTCAGCCGCCGTGGGCCCCAGGCCCCGGGCGCGGCCGAGCTTGAGGCCCAACTGACCGAGCGCGGCGCCCGGGTGACCGTCGTCGCGTGCGATGTGGCCGACCGCGAGGCGCTGGCACACCTGTTGAACCAGGTCACGCGCGACGGCGCGGACCATCCACTCACCGCCGTGGTGCACGCCGCGGGCACGCTGGACGACGCCACCGTCGACGCGCTCACCCCTGAGCGGATCGAAGCCGTACTGCGCCCCAAGGTGGCGGGCGCGCGCCATCTGCACGAGCTCACCCGGGGCCTGGACCTGGACCTCGACGCGTTCGTCCTGATCTCCTCGATCGCCGGCACCGTGGGCGCCGCCGGACAGGGCAACTACGCGGCGGCCAGCGCGTATCTCGACGCGCTCGCCCAGCTGCGCCGCGCGGACGGACTGCCCGCCACCTCGGTGGCCTGGAGCGCCTGGGCGGGCGGCGGAATGATCGACGGCGAGGTGGCGGACCAGCTGCGACGCCGTGGTGCGCCGCCCATCGACGGCGCACGGGCCTTGGAGCTGCTGCGGCAGACGGTCGCGCAGGGCGACGGTTTCCTCGTCGCGGCCGACATCGACTGGGGCCGTTTCGCCCCCGCCCTGTCCGCCACCCGCCCGCTGCCGCTGCTCGCCGGTCTCCCCGAGGCGGGCGGCACCGGGCAGGACACGGCCGGAGCGGAGCGGGAGGAGGCCGGTGGCGCCGCCGCGCTGCGTACGCGGCTCGCGGAGCTCAGCCCGGCCGACCGCCACACCGCCCTCGTGGAGCTGGTGAGCGAGCAGGCGGCCGCGGCCCTCGGCTACGCCGACGCGGGCGCGGTCGAGACCGGACGCGCCTTCAAGGAGCTGGGCTTCGACTCGCTGACCGCCGTCGATCTGCGCAACCGGCTGAACGCCGCCACCGGGCTGCGGCTGCCGGTCACCCTCGTCTTCGACTACCCGACCGCCGACGACCTCGCGGTACTGCTGCGGGAGGAACTCCTGCCATCGGGCGGGGAGTCCGTGGACACCGTGGCACTCGCGGAGTTCGACCGCGTCCAGTCCACCCTCGCCGCCCTGGAGCTGGGCGACATCGAATCGGCCACGGACGACGAGATGTTCGAGCTGCTCGACGGGATGTTCGAGCTGCTGGGCCGGAATCTGACGGCCTCATGAACCGCCGCGCCACCGCCCCGGCCGCCACCGACGTTCCGGCCCTCTTGAGGAGCTGACGACCATGGACAACGAGAAGAAGCTGCGCGACTACCTCAAGCGGGCCACCGGCCATCTCCGCGCCGCACACCGCCGGATCCAGGAGCTGCAGGCCCCCGAGCCCATCGCCATCGTGGCGATGAACTGCCGCTACGCGGGCGACATCCGGTCCCCCGAGGACCTGTGGCAGGCCGTGGCCGAAGGCCGGGACGGCATGGGCGACTTCCCGGCCGACCGGGGCTGGGACCTGCCGAACCTCTTCGACCCGGACCCCGACCGCGAGGGCCGCACCTACGCCCGCCAGGGCGGATTCCTCCAGGACGTGGACCAGTTCGACCCGGCGTTCTTCGGCATCTCGCCGCGCGAGGCCCTCACCATGGACCCGCAGCAGCGGCTGCTGCTGGAAGTGGTCTGGGAGACCTTCGAACGGGCCGGAATCGACCCGGGCACCCTGCGCGGCAGCGACACCGGCATCTTCATGGGCGCCACCGACTTCGACTACGCCCGCGATCTGACCGAACTCCCCGAGGGGCTCGAAGGCCAGATGTCCATGGGCGCCTCGGGTGCCATCCTCTCCGGCCGGGTCGCCTACACCCTGGGTCTGGAGGGACCGGCCGTCACGGTCGACACCATGTGCTCGTCCTCGCTGGTGGCGCTGCACATGGCGTGCCAGGCGCTGCGCCAGGGCGACTGCTCGATGGCACTCACCGGCGGCACCACCGTGATGTCCACGCCGAGCGGGTTCATCGAGTTCAGCCGCCAGCGGGCGCTGTCCGTCTCCTCCCGATGCCAGGCGTTCTCCTCGACGGCCGACGGCACCGCCTGGGGCGAGGGCGTCGGAGTGCTGCTGCTGGAGCGGCTCTCGGACGCCCGCCGCAACGGCCACACCGTGCTCGCGGTGGTCCGCGGCAGTGCCATCAACCAGGACGGCGCCAGCAACGGCCTCACCGCGCCCAACGGCCGTGCCCAGCAGCGGGTGATCCGCCAGGCGCTGGCCAACGCCACCCTGTCCGGCACCGATGTGGACGTGGTCGAGGCACACGGCACGGGAACGTCGCTGGGCGACCCCATCGAGGCGAACGCCCTGCTGGCCACGTACGGCAGGAACCGCCCGGCCGACCGGCCGCTGTGGCTCGGCTCGCTGAAGTCCAACATCGGCCACACGGCCGCCGCCGCGGGGGTCGGCGGTGTGATCAAGATGGTGCAGGCGATCCGTCACGGGGTGCTGCCCAGCACCCTGCACATCCAGGAGCCCTCGCCCAACGTGGACTGGACCTCGGGCGCCGTCGAACTGCTCACCGAGGCCCGGCCGTGGCCGGAGACCGGGCGGGTCCGCCGTGCCGGGGTGTCCGCCTTCGGCGCCAGCGGCACCAACGCCCACGCCATCATCGAGCAGGCCCCCGAGGCCACCGGGCCCACGGACACGTCAACCGAGGGCGTGGCACCCGTGGGCGGCGCGGCGGTGCCGTGGGTGCTGTCGGCCAAGACCGAGTCCGGCCTGCGTGGCCAGGCGGAGCGCCTGCTGGCACGCCTCGCGGAGGGTCCGGAGCCGTCCCCGGCGGATGTGGGGTTCTCGCTGGCCACCACCCGCGCCCGCTTCGACCACCGCGCCGTGGTGGTCGGTGGCGGCGTCGAGGACTTCCGCGCCGGGCTGACGGCGCTCACCCGGGCCGAGCCCGGTGGCCTCGTGGCCCAGGGCGTGGCGGGCCACGCCGGGAAGCCGGTGTTCGTGTTCCCGGGGCAGGGGTCGCAGTGGGTGGGGATGGCGGTGGAGTTGCTGGATTCGTCGCCGGTGTTCGCGGGGCGGATCGCGGAGTGCGAGGTGGCGCTGTCGGGGTTTGTGGACTGGTCGCTGACTGAGGTGTTGCGGGGTGAGGGCCCGGGGTTG
>NZ_JAAAYH010000637.1:0-3644 GCF_018035285.1 Streptomyces sp. MK37H
GAGGACTTGTGAGCCGGACCGTGCTCATCACCGGTGGCACCAGCGGCATCGGCCGCGCCGTCGCGGAGGTGTTCATCGCCGACCAGGCGGAGGTCTTCATCACCGGCCGCCACCCCGACACCGTCGAACAGACCGCCAAGGAGACCGGGGCGCACGGCGTCGTCTGTGACGCCGGCTCCCCCGAGCGGGTCGCCGCCCTCGCCGACCGGTTCGGCGAGCTGGATGTCCTGGTCAACGCGGCCGGCGGGCTGCCCGATGCGGCGTCCGACGGCCTCTCGCCCCTGGACGCGCTGCTCGCCCAGTGGCACAGCAGCCTGTCCCAGAACCTGCTCACGGCGGTGCTGACCACCGCCTCGGTCCAGGAGAAGCTGGCCGGCGGCAGCTCCGTCATCAGCATCGGCTCGATCGGCGCCGAGCGCCGGGGCGGCTCCTACGGCGCGGCCAAGGCCGCCCTGGCCGCGTGGAACGCCTCGACGTCCGCCGAGCTCGCGCCGAAGGGTGTCACCTGCAATGTCATCTCCGCGGGCTTCATCGCCGGTACGAACTTCTTCCAGGGCCAGATGACCGACGAACGCCGTGACGCGCTCGTGGCGGAGACCCACAACAAGCGCGCGGGCACGGTCTGGGACATCGCCCGGACCGCCTTCTTCCTCGCCTCGCCCGGCGCGCGGCACATCACCGGCCAGACCATTCACGTCAACGGAGGCGCTTTCACCACGCGGTAGCACCTGCCCATTCGGCCGCCGGGCTGAGACCATGGCGGGGCGGGGAGCGCAGCTGCGGACCGAGGGGGAGTCGGGGCCGGTGCAGAAGAAGCAGATGATGGTGCTCGGCGTATTCATGGTCGGGGTCCTGTGGATCAACAACCATGGTGACGGCAACACCCGCGACGACAAATCGCCGAATCCGCGTCAGACGGCCCGGTACCCCGTCCACTTCGAGAAGGACGACGGAAAGAAGGACGACGGGAAGGGCACCAAGAAGCAGCCCAAACCGCGCTCAACGGTGTCCTACCCAATCAAGTTCCACCATCGGTGACATCCGTGGAGGCGCGGACGGCGGACCGCTCCGGCCGAGACGACTCCCACCCGCCCGGGGCCGTTCATGGCGCCGTGGGAAGGCGTTCGGAACCGGAACGCACGCTGACCGCCATGAATCACCTGAACACTGCCCCCAGCCGCCGCCGGTTCCTCGCCACGGCGGTCGGCCTCGGCGCCACCGCCGCCGGGACGTCCGGGGTGGCGGCCGCCGTCACCGGCCCGCCGCCGCTGCGCGTGGCCACGTTCAACATCCACCACGGCGCGAGCCCCGCCGACGTACTCGACCTGGACCGCTGCGCCCGGGTGATCCAGGCCATGCGGGTGGACGTCGTCGGCCTTCAGGAGGTCGACCGGTTCTGGAAGCGCAGCGGCTTCGTCGACCAGCCCGCCTGGCTGGGCGAGCGGCTGGGGATGCGTCACGCCTTCGGCGCCAACCTCGACCTGGACCCGGAGGAGCCCGGCCGGCCGCGCCGTCAGTACGGCACGGCGATGCTCTCCCGCTGGCCGATCCGGTCCTGGTCCAACACCCATCTGCCGCTCGTCCCGGGCCATGAGCAGCGCGGTCTGCTCCGGGCCACGCTGGGCGTGGACGGCGGCTGCGTCGACTTCGCCGTGACGCATCTGCAGCACAACGACAGCCAGGAGCGCGAGCGGCAGTCCGCCCGGATCGTCGAGCTCCTCGGGTCCTCCCCCGAGCGCACCGTCCTGGTCAGCGACCTGAACGCCACGTCCGAGACCCCGGAGATCCGGACCCTGACCGACGTGCTCGGCGATGTGTGGCCCGAGGCCGGCACCGGCGACGGCTTCACCTACGACTCCGTCAATCCGCACGCCCGGATCGACTTCCTCCTCCCCTCCCACGACCTGCGCCCGCTCACCGCCCAGGTGTTCACGGCGGACCCGGAGGCCTCGGACCACCTGCCGGTGGTGAGCGATCTGCTGCTGCCCGTGCGCCACCACCGGTGACGCCCCAAACCTGTGAATCCTGAGCCGGACCTGTGAGCCACGGCCGAAACCTGTGAATCCCGACGGCCTTTGAGTCATCCCGCGCTCGCGGCCGTATTCCCTTGCGCCGGAGCCCAAGGGAAGGGGACAGGCCGTGACGACGCTACTGAACAGCCGGGCCGGGCGGCGGCAGGCCATGCGCCGCATCCAGCCTCGCCGTTCGCATGCCGTGCCGTTGATCCTGCTCAGCCTGGCAGGTGCGGCGGCGGTGCTGTCGCTGTGGTGGCAGAACACTCCGAACGTCGACGGCACCGCGCAGTGGCTGACCCACGCCGGGCGGCTCAGCGGGCTGCTCGGCGGCTATGTCCTCGCCCTCGTCGTCCTCCAGATGGCGCGCGTTCCGGCGCTGGAGCGGCGGGTGGGGTCGGACCGGGTGGCGCGGTGGCACGCGTTGAGCGGACGGTACGCGCTGTGTCTGATCGTGGCGCATGTCGGGCTGATCATCGCGGGCTACGCGGAGCAGGCGGGCACCGGCTTCGTCGACCAGTCCGTCACCGTGGTCATGGACTACCCGGACATGATCAAGGCGGTGGCCGGCACCGCGATGCTGGTGGTGATCGGGCTGATCTCGGCGGGAATGGTGCGCCGCCGGATGCCGTACGAGGTGTGGTACTACCTGCATCTGTTCACCTATCTGGCGGTCTTCCTGACGTTCTGGCACCAGCTGGCGACCGGCGCTGAGTTCGTCGGGAACAAGACCGCGGAGACCGCCTGGTACGCGCTGTACGGCACGGTCACCGCGCTGGTGGTCTGGTACCGGCTGCTGGTGCCGCTGCGGCTGAATCTGCGGCACCGGATGCGGGTGGAGGCCGTCGTACCGGAGGCGCCCGGGGTGGTGTCGGTGCTGATCAAGGGGCGCAAGCTGCACCGGATCGGGGCGCAGGCCGGGCAGTTCTTCCGATGGCGGTTCCTGGCCCCGGGGATGCGCTGGGGCTCCCATCCGTACTCGCTCTCCGCGCCGCCCCGGCCGGAGCTGCTGCGGATCACGGTGAAGGCGGTGGGCGGCCACAGCACGGGGCTGGCCTCGCTGGAGCCGGGGACGCGGGTGTGGGCGGAGGGTCCGTACGGGGCGATGACCGCGGCACGGCGCAGCCGCGGCAAGGTGCTGATGATCGCGGGCGGTGCCGGGATCACCCCGATCCGGGCGCTGTTCGAGACGCTGCCGGGCAAGGGCAGCGACCTCACCCTGCTCTACCGGGCCCGCAGCGTCGAGGACCTGGCGCTGTGGAACGAGCTGAAGCAGATCGCGACCGAGCGCGGGGCCCGGCTGCTGTACGCGGTGAACGGCCCGGACGGCGCCCGGCCGGAGATCACCGCGGAGCGGCTGGGCCATCTGCTCCCCGATATCGAGGACCACGACGTCTATCTGTGCGGCCCACCGGGCCTGGCCGAGCACGCGTACGGGGCGCTGCGTGAGGCGGGGGTTCCGGATCGCCGGATCCACCACGAATCCTTCGAGCTGTGACCGAGGTGAAGCCATGAAGAGGAAGCATCCGCTGCGCCGCATCGTCGTGGGAACGGCCGCCACCGTCTCCGGTGTGGTGCTGCTGCTCGCGCTGAAGCAGCCCGGTTCCGGGGGCGGCCAGGCCGTCGCCGAGA
>NZ_JAAAYH010000638.1:0-3632 GCF_018035285.1 Streptomyces sp. MK37H
CTTGTCATGCAGGCACTGCCGGTAGGGCCGGTCCCAGGTGCACCACAACACATTGATCAGCCAGAAGAGGAAGCCGCAGCAGGGCACGATCTCGGGCAGGGCGTACACCCCGGCGCGCAGCCAGCCCGCCTGGCCGGCCGGCGGTCGGCCGTTCTCCAGCATGGCGACCCGGATCTTCATCGCCTTCTTGCCGACGGTCTGGCCGTCCCGGGTCAGCATCAGCCCCTCATAGAGGAAGTAGACCAGGACGTAGACCAGCGTGACGGTGGTCGAACGCGCGCTGCCCTCGATCGGGTCATAGGCCCCGGCGATCGCGGTCACGACGAGCCCGACCGGGATGCCGATGAGCAGCGCGTCGATGATCCGGGCGATCAGACGGCGGCCGAGGTGCGCGAGCGGGGGCATCCCGGCGTACGGCTCGGGCCCCGTGGTGTGGTCTCCGTGGTCCCCGTACGGGGAGCCGTTCGCACGCGGTTGTTTCGCGAACGGATCGCTGCTGTCCCGGTCCCGGGGCTCATCGGGCCCGGGCGGCGGCTGGTCGGTGCTCATGGCCCGAGTCGACCCCGGAGCCGGGACTGTCGCATCCGGCGCGCCCCGTTCGAGCGACCGGGATCGTCCATCCGCCGCAGCCGGGGCGGATGTCCGGTTCGGCGGAGGGCGGCTCGGCCGGCCGCCGCTCAGTCGGCCGACGCTCAGTCGGCCGACGCTCAGTCGGCCGACGCGACGAAGGTGCGGGCCGCCTTGTCGTGCCAGCACTGCCGCCACGGGCGGTCGAACAGGCACCACAGCACGTTCAGCACGCCGATGACGAGCACCCCCAGCACCGAGTAGACCAGCCAGCGGCGCAGCGCGGTGCCGAAGGACGGGGTGTCGTGCTCCTCGATGTCCAGCACCCGCACCCCGCACAGCCTCTTGCCGAGCGTGCGGCCCCACTTGGCGGTCGGCAGCGTCTCCAGCACGACGCCGAGGACGAGCAGCAGACCGAGGACGATGCCCAGATAGCCGCTGGTGGTGCCGTCCAGGAAGTAGACCGTGACGGTCTCGCCGCTCTGCTTGGCCGCCTCGACCTTCTCGTCGATGTGGTCGCTCGCCTTGCTCCACAGCGGGAACGCTACGGCGCCGACGACGCCGAGCAGCACGACCGAGTCGATCAGCCGGGCGGCGAGGCGGCGGCCGAGCGAGGCGGGCCGGCCCTCGGCCTGGGCGGCCAGCAGGAAGGGGTTGTCGACGGGCGGCTTCCAGGGGATGACGCCCTCGGGCGCGCCCGGGCCCGCGCCGTGCGGGGCCGCCTGCGGGGCCGCCTGGGGAGCGTGCGGGGCGGCCTGCGGCGGGCTCTGCGGCGGGCCGGGCTGCTGGGCGAACTGCCCCTGCGGCTGCCAGGCCGGGCCGCCGCCCTGGGCGGGGATACCGCCGAAGGGCTGCTGGGGCCGGTGCGGCTGCGGGGGCTGCTGTGTCTGCGGAGGCTGCTGGGGCTGGTGCGGGGGCTGGGCCGGGGGTGCGGCCTCGGCGCCCTTGCGCGCGCCGCCGCGGCCGATCGCCCGGATCGCCATCGTCCCGTCGTCCCGGCCGGCCGCCTGGCCCCGGCCCTGGTCCTGGCCCCGGCCCTGGCCCTGGCCGGTCGTGGGTGCTGCTCCGCCGCCGCGCCCCACCGTGCGGAACGTCATCGTCCCGTCGACCGCCGGAGCGGGCGTCTCGCCCTCGTCCGCCGGGGGCAGCTCCGGGGCCCGGCGGACGGGCGGCAGGGCCTGCGTCGAGCGGTCCGCGGTGCGCCCGCTCCCGCCCGCGCGCATGGTCAGCGTGCCGTCATCGCGCCCGGCGTCCTCACCCGGGCCCGCGCGCCGAGGGTCGGGCACGCCGGGCCACTGTCCGCCACCGGCCTGTCCCCCACCGGGCTGGGCGCCACCGGGCTGCCCGGCACCGGCCCGGGGGTCGCCGGGGGCGTCCGGCTCCGTGCCCCAGGAGATCCGGCGGTCCTGCTCACCGCCGAATCCGCCCTGCTGGGCGGCGTCCGCGTGCCAGGCCGTGCCGGCGTCGGGCCGGGTGCCGTGCAGCCGCTGGGGATCGTTCCAGTCCACGGACGCCGGGACCCCGCCGGGCGGCACCGGCTGGGCCCCCATGCCACCGGCCGCCCCCTCGGGCGGCCCGCCCGCGCCCCGGACGTCCATCTCGGCGCTCCGGCGCAGCTCGGGCAGTGCGCTGCCGGTCTCCTCGGCGGCCCGCGGCGCCGGATCCTCGTCCAGGAACATCGGGCCCGTCTCATCCGGCGGCGGGCTGATCACCTGGGTGTGGGTGACCCCGGGCGGCGGCGCGGGCATGGCCTCGCCCTCGGCCGGGGCGGGACGGCTGGTGCCGGGCACCCAGGCGGCGCCGTTCCAGTAACGGATGTAGCCAGGGATGGACGGATCAGGATAAAAGCCAGGAATGGAGCTGCCGTCCGCGGATCCTGAGGTAGGGGCGCTCATGATCTCCGATGTCCCATATCTGCTCGGCCGTGCTGTACTGCGCTGCGCCTTTGCGGTGCCTCGCGGTGAGGGTGGGGCGTAAGCAGTTTGCCGTACAGGAGCCGCAGTGCAACCCGGAGCGCGCGGTCAAGGTCTATCAGACCGGCCCACCGGCACCAGCCCACCGCTCCCGCCACCACTCTCCCGTGCGAGCGCCACGAAGCCGTACGAGCGGCGACGGCCCGCATGGCCCCGCCCGGCCTAGGTTCAGCAGACCTACTTTGGCACGCTCAGATGCCCTTTCCATTGCCAATACTGGAACCCATGGACCGCAACACCGAGCTCAGTGAGTTCCTGCGGAGCCGCAGGGCACGTCTGAGCCCCGGCGACGCGGGCGTGAGCGTGAGCAACGACAGCCCCCGTCGGGTGCCGGGGCTGCGCCGCGAGGAGCTGGCGCAGCTGGCCGGCGTGAGCACGGACTACTACACGCGTCTGGAGCAGGGCCGTCACCTCAATGTGTCGGAGACGGTGCTGGACGCCGTGGCCCGCGCTCTGCAGCTCAACGAAACCGAACGTGCGTACCTCTTCGAGCTGACCCGGCCGCGCCCCCGGCGCACGGTGCGCCGCCGGCCGCCCCGCCCCCAGCGGGTGCGGCCCGGGGTGCACGCGCTGCTGCGCATGCTGGACGGGGTCTCACCGGCCTTCGTCCTCGGGCGCAGGGGCGATGTCCTGGCCTCCAACCAGCTGGCCCGGGCGCTGATCATCGACTTCGAGGCGCTCCCGTACCACGAGCGGAACATGGCCCGTTTCATGTTCCTCGACGAGGCGGCCCGTTCGCTGTGGCCGGAGTGGGAGACGGTCGCGGCGGAGATGGTGGCGTCCCTCCGGCTGGAGGCCGGGCGCCATCCCGACGATCCCCGGCTGACCGAGCTCGTGGGCGAGCTCACCATCAAGAGCCCTGAGTTCCGCACCTGGTGGGCCGACCACAACGTGCGGGAGAAGACCCACGGCGTCAAGCTCTACCACCATCCGGTGGTCGGGGACATGACGCTGGCCTACGAGAACGTGACCGTGCCCGGCGATCCCGACCAGGCTCTGTGCATCTACACGGTCGAGCCCGGTTCCCCCTCCGAGGCGGCCCTGCGGCTGCTGGCGAGCTGGACCGCGACTCCCTCGGCCGGTCCTTCCGCG
>NZ_JAAAYH010000639.1:0-3597 GCF_018035285.1 Streptomyces sp. MK37H
ATGGGGGACACCGGAGCGCGCCGCCCGGGTGGCAGCGCCCCGTACGGGCGGCGTGGGGCCGTCAAAGCGATCGTCGTATGGGCCTACGGTGAGGCGGTTCCGCCCAGCCCGCCGAAGTTCACGGAGGTCCCCGGAGTGAGTGCACCGGCCCGATCGCCGCGCCCGTCGCGCCCCCGCTCCCGCCACCCCCGCTGGGGGCTGCGGCTGGCCACGGGCGGCGCCTGTCTGGTGCTGGCGGTCAGCGGCATCGGGCATCTGCTGGTCAGGGAGCTCGATTCCGGGATCCACCGGGTGGATGCCTTCGGCGGCCTGGACAACCGGCCGAAGAGCACCGGCGGGGGCGTCAACTTCCTCGTGGTCGGCACGGACGGACGGGAGAAGATCACGCCTCGGGAGAAGGCGCTGTACCGGCTGGGCGGAGCCCCCTGCCGCTGCACCGACACGATCATGCTGATGCATCTGTCGGGCGATCACCGCCGGGTCAGCGCGGTCAGCCTGCCCCGCGACTCGTACGCCAGGATCCCCGCGTACACCGACGCCACCGGCAAGCGCCATCCGAGCCATCCGCGGAAGCTCAACGCCGCGTACGCCGAGGGCGGGCCGAGCCTGACCGTGCGCACCGTGGAGCATCTGACCGGCGTCCATATCGACCACTACCTCGAGGTGGACTTCACCAGCTTCATGAAGACGGTCGATGTGCTCGGCGGGGTGAGGATCTGCACCGCGCGTCCGCTCAAGGACGATCACACCGGTCTTGACCTGCCGGCCGGCACCCATGTGCTGAACGGCGGCCAGGCGCTGCAGTACGTCCGCTCCCGGCATGTGGACGGCACCTCCGACCTGGGCCGGATCCAGCGGCAGCAGCGGTTCATGGCCGCCGTGGTCCACCAGACCACGGCCGGGGGCATCCTGCTCAACCCGGTGCGGTTCAACCGGGTGGCCGGGGCCCTGCTGGGCTCGGTCCGCGCGGACCACGGCTTCAGCGCGGAGGACTTGGTCGCCCTGGGGCGGGCGATGAGCGGGGTCACCTCCGCGTCCTCGGAGTTCGCCTCGGTCCCGGTGGTCCTGCCCGGTGTGCCGGTGAAGGGGGCCGGTTCCACGCTCCGCTGGAACCAGGCCAAGGCCGAGCGGCTCTTCACCACCCTCCGCGAGGACCGGCCGCTCGTCACCCACCACCCGAAGCGTGTCCGGGCCACCCCGGTGGACGTGGACCCGGCCCGGGTCCGGGTGCATGTGCTCAACGGCACCAATACGACGGGGCTCGCCCGCCGCGCGGACCGCGCGCTGCACGCCACCGGCTTCGCCACCACCGGCTCCCCCGCCGATGCCGCGACCCCCGATGTCCGCCACACGGTGATCGCGTACGACCCCATCTGGGACCGCTCGGCGCACTCGCTGGCGGCCGCGCTGCCCGGGGCCCGGCTGAAGCCGGTGGTGGGGCAGGGCGCGGTGATGCAGATCACGATCGGCGCGGACTACAAGGGCGTACGGCCGGTCCGGGTCGAGGCGCCGAAGACCGACACCGCCGGGTTCGGGGCCGTCACCGGCGACGAGGTCGTCTGCCCCGAGGGCGGCGCCACCCGCTCCCTCTGACCCCGGGGTCACGGCCGGTCGGCGCTGACCCCGGGGGTCACGGCCGGTCGGCGCCCTCGCTGGCGTCGTCGGTGCGCCCGGCGGTGCGCTGGGCGCGGAGTTCCTTGATCGCACGGCGGCGGGCCAGCCGGTGGGTCCGGCGGATCTCGGCCTCCTGGTAGCGCCGCTTGTCCCGCTCGGACTCCGGGATGACCGGGGGCACGGGCCGGGGCTTCCCGTCGGCGTCGACGGCGGCGAAGACCAGATAGGCGCTGCCCACCTGGGTGGCGGGCGTGGACTCGTTCCACCGCTCGGCCAGCACCCGCACCCCGATCTCCATGGAGGACCGGCCGGTCCAGTTGACCTGGGCCTTCACATGGACGAGGTCGCCGACTCTGACCGGTTCGAGGAAGGCCATCTCGTCCATCGACGCGGTGACCGCGGGCCCCTCGGAGTGGCGTCCGGCGACCGCTCCGGCGGCGTCGTCCACCAGCTTCATGATCACGCCGCCGTGGACGGTCCCCAGGAGATTGGTGTCACTGCCGGTCATGATGTGTGACAGCGTGGTACGAGAGGCGGAGGTGGGCTTTCCCGGAAGCTCCGGTTCCGCACCCTGGGCCTGTTTGGTCATGTCGTCCACCTTATGCGGACCAGATTCTTATCAGGTCTGCAACAGCCCTGCCGCGATCCGGCACCCGCCCTGTAATGCGACCTACCCGACCAGGCACACTGCCTTGCATGAGCGAATGGCCCCAGGGATGGTCCGGCGACGGTAGCGGCCGGTACGGACGTGGTAGCGGCAGCGCCGAGCCGGAGGGGGCTCGCGCAATGCCACAGGTGAGGCGCGGCGCGCCCGGTGCGGGCGGTCCACCGCCGTACGACGAGCCCCCGCTGCCGCCCGACCTCTCGCCCCGCGGCACCGTTCCGCGGCAGCAGGCGTCCCAGGGCTATGACGACTACGACGACGGTTACAACACCGGTCAGGTCTACGGCCGCGGCGGACCGGGCGGCGGCGACCACGGCCCCGGTGGCCCCGGCGGCCCCGGCCCGCGCCCGGTGAGGCCGAAGAACTGGAAGCGCCGGATAACCATCGGCCTGGTCACCCTGATCGTCCTGCTGCTCGCCGTCGGCATCGGCACCTACTTCTGGGCCGACTCCAAGCTCCGCCGCGAGGTCGACCTCAGCAAGGTCGAGGACCGGCCGGGCGGCGGCAAGGGCACCAACTACCTGATCGTCGGTTCGGACAGCCGCGAGGGCATGTCCGACGAGGACAAGAAGAAGCTGCACACCGGCTCGGCCGACGGCCGCCGCACCGACTCCATGATCCTTCTCCATGTCGGTGAGAACGGCAACACCATGGTCAGCCTCCCGCGTGACTCCTGGGTCACCATCCCGGCCTTCACCGGCTCGGAGAGCGGCCGGCGGATCCCGCAGAGCCAGAACAAGCTGAACGCGTCGTACTCCTCCGAGGGCCCCTCGCTGCTTGTCCGCACGATCGAGTACAACACCGGCCTGAAGATCGACCACTACGCGGAGATCGGCTTCGACGGCTTCGCCAACCTGGTGGACGGCGTCGGCGGCGTCGACATCGACGTCCCGCAGGACATGAAGGACAAGAAGTCCGGCAATGACCTGAAGAAGGGCAAGCAGACGCTGAACGGCCAGCAGGCGCTCGCCTTCGTCCGGCAGCGCTACGGCCTCGCGGGCGGCGACCTGGACCGCACCAAGAACCAGCAGAAGTTCCTGTCCGCGCTGGCCAACAAGGCGGCCTCGCCGAGCACGATCATGAACCCGTTCAAGCTCTACCCGACAATGGGCGCCGGCCTGGACAACCTGGTCGTCGACAAGGACATGAGCCTGTGGGACGTGAAGGACATGTTCTTCGCGATGAAGAGCGTCTCCGGCGGCGACGGCAAGCAGATGAACATGCCGATCTCCAACCCCGGCCTGGCCACCTCCAAGGGCAGCGCGGTGCAGTGGGACATGGCGAAGGTCAAGCAGCTGATGGGCGAGCTGAAGAACGAC
>NZ_JAAAYH010000064.1:0-30015 GCF_018035285.1 Streptomyces sp. MK37H
CCCGACGGCGCCCGCGCCTTCGCCCGCGACAGCCCGAGGGCCGAGGTGCACCTCCAGGACGGTGGCCACTTCCTCCTCGAAACCGGCCTGGACGAGGTGGTCCCCATGCTGCGGCAGTTCCTCGGCACCCACGTGGGCGCCCGCTGAACCACGCACACACCCCGCCCCTGCCGGTCGGTTCCACGGCCTGTCAGGCGGCGAGCACCTTGGCCTTCGCGCGCTCGTACTCCTCGGCCGTGAGGTCGCCGTGATTCTTGAGCTCCACGAGGTGCTCGAGCTCCTCCGCGCGGCCCGTGGCGGCGGTCGTCCGCACGAACTCCCGGAAGTCCGCCTCCGCCTTCTCGGCCCGCTTCATCTCACGCATGCCCATCCCCCGGCCACGCGCCACCAGGTACACGAAGACGCCGAGGAAGGGCAGCACCAGGACGAAGACGGTCCAGCCCGCCTTGGCCCATCCGTTCAGCGAGTCGTCGCGGAAGAGATCGGCGAACACGCGGAACAACAGAAACAGCCACAGGATCCACAGAAAGACCCACATCGTGGTCAGAAAAACATTCAGCAGCGGGTAGTCCATCGCTTGCCTCCCGTCGGACACGCCCGGCGGGGCCACCAGGGCCCCACCAGGGCCCACATCTTCAGCTTACGGCGGCCCCCGGTCGGCGCAGCAGCGGATGCCATGAGGGCCGGCGGTGCGTACCAATGGGAAGGCGGGGGCCTCACCACGCGGCGGAGGCCGGAAGGGCGGGCGGGCCATGGAGCTCCAGGTTCTCCCCCTGGCCGTCACCATGATGGCGGGGCCGCAGATCGTGGCCGCCGTCGTCCTCGTGACCACCGCGCGACCGGTGCGGGCGTGCCTGGCGTTTCTGCTGGGGGTGGCGATCGCCACGGCGGCGGGAGTCGCCCTCGCCCGGGGGGTCTTCGCGCTGCTGGGGCAGGCGATCGCACCGGGCAATCCGTCCGATCGGGGTGTGGCGGCGGTCGTCGTCCAGCTGGTGCTGGTGGGACTGCTGGCGCTGGTCGCCGTGAAGAACGTGGTGAAGCGGCGGACGGTCGAGCCGCCGAAGTGGCTGGGCTCGCTGATGGAGGCCGGTCCCCGTAAGGCGCTCACGACCGGCTTCCTGATCATCCTGCTCATGCCGTCCGACATCGCGGTCATGCTGACCGTGGGGGCGAATCTGGAGCAGCACGACGCGGAATGGACGGCGGCGCTGCCGTTCATCGCCGCCACCGTGCTGATCGCGGCACTGCCGCTGCTGGTCTACCTCCCTCTCGGCGACCGGGCGCGGCGCGCGATGCCCCGGCTCCGGGAATGGCTCACCACCCATAGCTGGGTGGTCAATGTCGGGGCGTGCCTGATCTTCATCGTGCTCATCCTGGCCCCCTGACGGCGTGTGGGCGGGCGTCGGCTGACGGTCTGTGGGCGGGCCCCGACCCGGCTTCAACCGCCCCGGCCGTGCGCGCCCGTGCGGCCCGTGGCGGCCAGGAGGGCGATCACGGCGAGGGCCGCCAGCAGGATCAGCACCAGGAAGAGCACGGTCAGCACGGTGGGGTGGTTCCACAGGGCGAACACCGCGACCGGCACCAGCAGGGCCGTTATCGTCAGTCCCCGCCGGTGGTCGGCGGTCCAGGTGCCGGCCCGGCCGGTGCGCATCCCGTGGGCCGCGCCCCAGCGGGCCGCGCTGTCGGCGAGGACCTCGGCCCGGCCGCGTACGGTGCTCGGCAGCCGCCCCGGCCCTGCCAGATAGGAGCCGAGCGCGACCACGAGCCCGAGCACCAGCACGGTGAGCACGGTGACCCGCAGGAAGCGCACCACCGTGTCGAAGAGGACCGAGGCGGCCGCCCGGGACAGCACGCTCGTCGGCACATGGTCGAGGTAGTAGCGGCGGCCCGCCACGAGGACCAGGGCCAGGGCGAGGGAGGCGAGCGCGGTGCCCAGGGCCGCGCGGGCGAGCGCCCGGCGGCGCCGGCGGGCGAGCAGCACTCCCGTACCGCCGAGGGTCACGGTCAGCGCGGGCAGCCAGTTCCCGGCCAGGTCGAGCAGGCGCGCCGACCGTCGAATAGTGTCGAGCCGGTCGGAGTGGAAGAGGACGAGCCGCTGGTGGATGTCGGGGATGCCGGTCACCGCGGGGAGCCCGGCGTCCACCAGCTGCTGTCTGACCCGCTCCACGGCGGCGCCGACGTTGAGGGTGACGGTGTGGCCCTCGACGCCGACCGGCCCGCCGCCCTTGCCGGTGAGGGCGCTCACGACGGCGGTGTGGGCGGCCCGGTTGGCGCCGGTCCACACGGCGGGGAACTGCTCGCTGCGCACGATGTGGGCGGCCACCTTCCGCACCGCCTGGTCCAGGGCCGAGTCCAGCTGCGGGGCCAGCCCCTCGATGGTGTCGGCGGCCCGCTCCGGGAGGCCGTGGGCGCGCAGCCAGGAGGCGATGTCGGCGGTGATCTCCTGGCTGTTGTGGCGGATGTCGACGGCCTGGCTGACCTGTTCCACGGCGGTGTCCTGGATCGCCGGGTCCTCCGCGAGCGGGGCGACGGTCGCCACATAGCGGTCGGTGTCCAGGACGATGTCGTGGACCCACACCGTCAGCACGGACACCGGTACGAGGAGGCAACCAACCAGGATCAGCAGGGCCGACACGGCGCTTCTGGCCATGACACCCATCTCCCGCCCTCACCGGCGGGGCCGCATCCCGGGTGACACGTGCGGGTGAGCGGATGTGCCCAAGCGGATCAGCGGGCCCGGCGGGACGGGCCGATCTGTGGGCTCCTGCGGATCCGGTGTTCCGGGGTCAGGAGGCGGCCGGGGCGGCGCGGCCCGCCAGCGCGTCGAGTTCGGCGCGGCCGAGCCCGGTCAGCCGCTCGACCTCGGCGCCGTCGAGGGCCCCGCAGTCCAGCCCGCGCACCAAGTGGCCGCTGAGCGCCTTCGCGGTGGCCGGTTCGTCGGCGATGCCGGTGCCTCCGGCCGTACGGTCCACATACGCGGCGAGCCGTTCCGCCGCCGCCTCCAGGCCCTCGCGGTAGAACGCGTAGACGGCGGCGTAGCGGGTCGGGAGGTGGCCGGGGTGCATGTCCCAGCCCTGGTAGTAGGCGCGCGCCAACGACCGCCGGACCAGACGGTGGTGGAGCCGCCAGGCGTCGTGGACCCGCTCGGTGGGGCCGACCGGCAGCACATTGGTCGAGCCGTCGGAGAGCCGTACGCCGGTGCCGGCGGCGGCGACCTGCATCACGGCCTTGGCGTGGTCGGCCACGGGGTGGTCCATGGACTGATGGGCGGCGCCGACGCCGCAGGAGGCGCTGTAGTCGAAGGTGCCGTAGTGCAGTCCGGTGGCCCGTCCCTCGGCGGCGTCGATCATCCGGGCGACGGTGGCGCGACCGTCCGGGCCGAGGATGGCCTGGGTGGTCTCGATCTGGATCTCGAAGCCGATACGGCCGCGGGCGAGCCCGTGCGCCTCCTCGAACTCCTCGCACAGCCGGGCCATCGCGGTGACCTGCTCGGCGTACGTCACCTTGGGGAGGGTGAGCACCAGGCCGTCCGGCAGCCCTCCGGCCGCCATCAGCCCGGTGAGGAAGATGTCGAGGGTGCGGATGCCGCGGTCGCGTACGGCGGCCTCCAGGCACTTCATGCGGATGCCGACATAGGACGGCGCGGTGCTGTCCGCGCGGGCGGCCGCGACGAGCGAGGCGGCGCGGGCGGCCGCGGTGTCCTCCTCGGCGTCGGGGCGGAGGCCGTAGCCGTCCTCGAAGTCGATCCGCAGATCCTCCACGGGCTCGCGCTCCAGCTTGGCCCGCACCCGGGTGTGGACGGGCTCGGCGAGTTCGCCGGGGAGGCCGAGGACGGCGGCGAAGGAGGCGGCGTCGGGGGCGTGCCGGTCGAGGGCCGACAGCGCCTGGTCGCCCCAGTCGCGCACCGTACCGGCGGTGAAGAGGTCGGCGGGGACGTAGACGGTGTGGACGGGCTGACGGGTGCCGGGGTCGCCGGGGTAGCGGCGGGCGAGCTCGGCGTCGACGGCGGCGAGGGAGTCGGCGATGGACGCCCGTACCGCACCGGGCAGGCTGGTCCGCACCGTCTCCTGAGGCTCCATGTCCGTTCGCCGCCCTTCCCGCCATTTCCGCTGTACGGAAACGATGATCCGTGCGGTGAAGTTAGCCAGCCACGGAACGGCGGGTCAACACCCTCCCGGCAGCCGCGAGCCCCGCACGCGCATCGCGTACGGGGCCTCGCGGAGGTCCGGCGGGTGTCAGCCCTTGCGGGACTTGACCTCCTCGGTCAGCTGCGGGACGACCTCGAAGAGGTCGCCGACCACGCCGTAGTCGACCAGGTCGAAGATCGGGGCCTCGGCGTCCTTGTTGACGGCCACGATGGTCTTCGAGGTCTGCATACCGGCGCGGTGCTGGATCGCGCCCGAGATGCCCGCCGCGATGTAGAGCTGCGGCGAGACGGTCTTGCCGGTCTGGCCCACCTGGTTGGTGTGCGGGTACCAGCCCGCGTCCACCGCGGCGCGCGAGGCGCCGACGGCCGCGCCGAGGGAGTCGGCGAGGGCCTCGACGACGGGGAAGTTCTCCGCGCCGCCCACACCACGGCCGCCGGAGACCACGATCGCGGCCTCGGTCAGGTCCGGGCGCCCGGTCGACTCACGCGGCGTGCGCGCCACGACCTTCGTCCCCGTGGCCTGCTCCGAGAAGGACACCTCGAGCGCCTCGACCGCGCCCGCGGCCGGGGCGGCCTCCACGGCGGCCGAGTTCGGCTTCACCGTGATCACCGGAGTGCCCTTGCTGACCCGGGACTTGGTGGTGAAGGCGGCGGCGAACACCGACTGCGTGGCCACCGGACCCTCGTCACCGGCCTCCAGGTCCACGGCGTCGGTGATGATGCCCGAGCCGATACGGACCGCGAGCCGGGCCGCGATCTCCTTGCCCTCCGCGGAGGACGGGAACAGTACGGCGGACGGCGACACGGCCTCGTACGCGGCCTGGACCGCGTCCACCTTCGGGACGACGAGGTAGTCGGCGAACTCGGGCGCGTCCGCGGTCAGCACCTTCACGGCGCCGTGCTCGGCGAGGGTGGACGCGGTGTTCTCGGCACCGGAGCCGAGGGAGACGGCGACGGGCTCGCCGATGCGGCGGGCCAGGGTCAGCAGCTCCAGGGTGGGCTTGCGGACGGCACCGTCCACGTGATCGACGTAGACAAGGACTTCAGCCATGGGAATCGCTCTCCTGCGAAATGCGAAAGATCTGGGACGGGCGGCGGGAACCGGTCAGATGAACTTCTGGCCGGCCAGGCGGCTTCAGACGAATTTGCGCTCCGCGAGAAAGGCGGCGAGCTGCTTGCCGCCCTCGCCCTCGTCCTTGACGATCGTGCCCGCGGTGCGGGCCGGACGCTCGGTGGCGCCGTCCACGGCGGTCCAGGCGCCCTCGAGACCGACCTCGTCCGACTCGATCTCCAGGTCCTCGAGGTCCCAGGACTCCACCGGCTTCTTCTTCGCCGCCATGATGCCCTTGAACGACGGGTAGCGGGCCTCACCGGACTGGTCGGTCACCGACACGACCGCCGGAAGCTGCGCCTGAAGCTGCTCGGTCGCGGTGTCCCCGTCACGGCGCCCCTTCACGGTGCCGTCCTCGACCGACACCTCCGACAGCAGCGACACCTGCGGCACGCCGAGGCGCTCCGCCAGCATCGCCGGGAGCACGCCCATGGTGCCGTCGGTGGAGGCCATCCCGCAGACCACGAGGTCGTAGCCGGTCTTCTCGATGGCCTTGGCCAGCACCAGCGAGGTGCCCAGCGCGTCGGTGCCGTGCAGATCGTCGTCCTCGACGTGCACGGCCTTGTCCGCCCCCATCGACAGCGCCTTGCGCAGCGCGTCCTTGGCGTCCTCCGGGCCGACGGTCAGCACGGTGATCTCGGCGTCATCGGCCTCGTCGGCGATCTGCAGGGCCTGCTCGACCGCGTACTCGTCCAGCTCCGAGAGCAGGCCGTCCACGTCGTCGCGATCGACGGTCAGGTCTTCGGCGAAGTGCCGGTCGCCGGTGGCGTCGGGCACGTACTTAACACAGACAACGATCCTCAAGCTCACGCCGGCTCTCCTACTGCATCGTCTCTACCGAGCTGCCTTGTTGCTGGCAGCATAGGCGCCTTCGGGGGCGGGACCCGGGCGGTACCGCGGGCGGTTTCCTGCCTGGGCGGCCCATGCACCGCAGCAAAATATTACTCGTCAGTACACCCAGCTCATTCCCCGTACGCAACCCGCTTGAACTGTGACCTTGCCAACGGCGCTGATCAACGCGAGGCGTACATGCCAACCGGAGAGGCGCGGGTCGGCCGCGGAGCGCGTGGCAGGTCAGTCGCGGAGCCCGTTGAAGCGTCCCTGGTGGTAGAGCAGCGGACGGCCGGCCCCGGCCGCGGCACCCGTGGTGACCTCGCCGATCAGCAACCGGTGGTCCCCGGCGGGTATCCGGGCCACCACCCGGCACACCAGCCACGCCAGCACCCCGTCGAGCACCGGTACGCCCTCCGGCCCCGAGCGCCAGCCGGTGGCCGGTCCGAAGCGGTCGGCACCGCTGCGCGCGAAGGTCGCGGCCAGCTCCCGCTGGTGCTCGCCCAGAATGTGGACACCGACGTGCTCGGCCTCGGAGAGCACCGGCCAGCTCGAGGAGCCGGTGCCCACACCGAAGGAGAGCAGCGGCGGCTCGGCGGCCACGGAGGCGAGGGAGGTGGCGGTGAAGCCGACCGGGCGGGTGCCCTGGGCGGTGATCACGGCGACGCCGGAGGCGTGCCGGCGGAAGACGGAGCGGAAGAGGTCGGACGTCGTCAGCGGGGACGTGCCGAGGTCGTGCGTTGCCGTCATGGAGTTGTCCTTCTGCCGGAGGTACGGGCGGGGGGCTGCGCTTGTCCTCGTTCGCTCACCCGCCCGGACACCGTGCGCCGGCGGTCCGCATCAGGTCCACGTGCACACGTCCGTAAAGAAGGGGTCCAGGCCGCATGCCGTTCACCCTGACCACGCCGGGTGCGGACCGTCAAGTGGGGCCGGGGAGCGGAGGCTCACACGGCATCACCCAGAGCGGCGATGACATCGGCCCGGCGCGGCAGCCCGGAGGCCCGCCGTACGACCCGCCCGGCCGCGTCGAGCACCAGCACGGTGGGGGTGCGGGCGATGTCCAGCGCCCGGACCAGCTCCAGCCGCGACTCGGCGTCGATCTCGATGTGCGTCACCCCGTCCACCATCGCGGCCACCTCGGACAGTGTCCGCCGGGTGGCCCGGCAGGGCTGGCAGAAGGCGCTGGAGAACTGGACCAGCGTCGCCCGCTCCCCCAGCTCCGCGCCGAGCTCGGCGGCGCCCAGCCGCCGGCTTCCGTCGCCGTCTCGCACTTGTCTCCTCCCGGTCGGGCCTCCCTGGTGCAGCGTCCTGGGCGGCCCGGGGATTCCCCGGCGGCGCCCCGACGTGATGAGGATCTCTCGGCCGCGCCGCGCCGCGCGGTAGCACAAAGAGACGACATCGGGCACCATCTGCCAGAAGCCGGATACCTACGGCCGCGTAACTTCCGCCGGGAGAACCCTCCCCAGGCATACGACGAAGGGTCCTCGATGGCAGAGCTCGTCTACCCGCCGGTGATCGGCATCGCCCGCACCATGTTCAAGGCGCTCGATCTGCGCTTCGACATCAAGGGCACCGAGAATGTCCCGCAGACGGGTGGCGCGGTTCTGGTGAGCAACCACATCGGCTATCTCGACTTCGTCTTCTGCGGGCTGACCGCCCGTCCGGCCAAGCGGCTGGTGCGGTTCATGGCCAAGGAGTCGGTCTTCCGGCACAAGGTCTCCGGGCCGCTGATGCGCGCGATGAAGCACATTCCGGTGGACCGCGCGGCGGGCATGGACGCGTACAAGCACGCCCTGCGGGCGCTGCGCTCCGGCGAGATCATCGGTGTCTTCCCGGAGGCGACGATCTCGCGGTCCTTCACCCTCAAGAACTTCAAGTCGGGCGCGGCCCGGCTGGCGCAGGAGGCGGGCGTCCCACTGCTGCCGATGGCGCTGTGGGGCACGCAGCGGCTGTGGACCAAGGGCCAGAAGCGGGCGCTGGGCCGCCATCACTTCCCGATCACGATGCGGGTCGGCGAGCCGATGGAGGCCGACCCGACCGAGCCCTCGGACACCCTGACCGAGCGGCTGCGCGGCCGGGTGCAGGAGCTGCTCGAGGCGGCGCAGCGGGCGTATCCGGTGCGGCCCAAGGGCCCGGAGGACACCTGGTGGGTCCCGGCCCACCTGGGCGGCACCGCTCCCACCCCGGCCGAGGCGCTGGCCCTGGACCGGGGACGCTAGGACGAACGACCGCGGAGCGGGCTGTGCGGCCCGCCCCGTGCGCTCATCCCCGGAAACGGCCTACCGGCCCATCTCCTCCTTGAGGGCCGTGATGAAGCCGTCCACGTCCTCCTCCGTGGTGTCGAAGGAGCACATCCAGCGCACATCGCCCGCGGCCTCGTCCCAGAAGTAGAAGCGGTAGCGCTTCTGGAGGCGTTCGCTCACCTCATGCGGGAGCCGGGCGAAGACCGCGTTGGCCTGGACCGGGTGGAGGATCTTCACCCCGTCCACCGCGCGCACGCCATCCGCCAGCCGCTGGGCCATGGTGTTGGCGTGGCGGGCGTTGCGCAGCCACAGGTCGCGGGCGAGCAGGGCCTCCAGCTGGACGGAGATGAACCGCATCTTGGACGCCAGCTGCATGGACAGCTTCCGCAGATGCTTCATGGCGCCCACCGCGTCCGGGTCGAGGACGACGACGGCCTCGCCGAAGAGCATCCCGTTCTTGGTGCCGCCGAAGGACAGGATGTCGACGCCCGCCGCGTTGGTGAACGCGCGCATCGGCACGTCCAGGGACGCGGCCGCGTTGGCTATCCGGGCGCCGTCGAGGTGGACCTTCATCCCGCGCTCGTGCGCGTGGTCACAGATGGCGCGGATCTCGTCCACCGTGTAGACGGTGCCGAGCTCGGTGTTCTGGGCGATCGAGACCACCTGCGGCATCGCCCGGTGCTCATCGTCCCAGCCCCACGCCTGGCGGTCGATGAGCTCGGGGGTGAGCTTGCCGTCCTCGGTGGGGACGGTGAGCAGCTTCAGCCCGCCGACGCGCTCGGGCGCCCCGCACTCGTCCACGTTGATATGGGCGGACTCGGCGCAGATGACCGCGCCCCAGCGGTCGGTGAGGGCCTGCAGGGCGACGACGTTGGAGCCGGTGCCGTTGAAGACCGGGAACGCCTGGGCGTGCGGGCCGAAGTGGCTGCGCATGACGAACTGCAGATGCGCGGTGTAGTCGTCCTCGCCGTAGGAGACCTGATGGCCTCCGTCGGCGAGGGCGAGCGCGGCGAGGATCTCCGGGTGGGTGCCGGCGTAGTTGTCGCTGGCGAAGCCGCGTACCTCGGGGTCGTGGTGGCGGCGGGCGTCGGTCCTCACGGCTTGGGGGTCAGCCACTGGCGGGTTCCGTTCACTTCCTGGGCGGGCCGGTCCCAGAGTCCGGTGATGGCCTCGGCCAGCTCCTTGACGTCCGTGAAGCCCGCGAACTTCGCGTTGGGGCGCTCCGCCCGCATGGCGTCGTGCACCAGCGCCTTGACCACCAGGATGGCAGCGGCCGCCGACGGACCGCCCTCGCCCCCCAGTTTGCGGAAGGAGTCGGCGAGCGCGAGCGTCCACGCCTCGGCGGCGGCCTTGGCCGCGGCGTACGCGGCGTTGCCCGCGGTGGGCTTGGACGCGCCCGCCGCGCTGATCAGCACATAACGGCCCTTGCCGCTGCGCAGCAGGGCGTCGTGGAAGGCGAGGGAGGTGTGCTGGGCGGTGCGGATCAGCAGATTGTGCAGGGTGTCCCAGTCGGCGAGCGGGGCGTCGGCGAAGGTCTTGCTGCCGCGCCAGCCGCCGACCAGGTGGATCAGCCCGTCGACCCGGCCGAACTCCTTCTCGGTGCGGTCGGCCCAGGCGCGGGCGGCGCCGAGGTCGAGCAGGTCGATCGTCTCGCCGGTGACGCTGGCGCCGCCGTGGGCGTAGCGCGCCGCGTCCACGGCCTCGGCCAGCCGCGCCGGGTCGGCGTCGGAGGCGACGACGGTGGCACCCGCCTCGGCGAGGCGGAGCAGCGTGGCCCGGCCCGCGGGGCCGGCCGCGCCGGCCACCGCGACCACCGCACCGTCCAGCGGCCGCTCGCCCGGCTCGTTCGGGCTGGGGCTCGATGTCGGTGTGGTCATGCTCGCCGCCTCCTCGTCCTGCCCCGCCTGGGGGCTGTGCGCCGCCGCGGTGCTCATGCCGCCGCCGGCAGGTCGCTGCCGGCCGTGATGCCCTTGGTGGAGGCGACCACGTCACGCAGCTTCTTCCCGAGCGCCTCGTAGAACATGCTCAGCGGAAACTCGTCGGGGAGCACGTCGTCGACGAGTTTGCGCGGCGGCTGGCTCAGGTCCAGGGCTTCGGGGCCCTTGGCCCAGACCGAGCCGGGGTGCGGGGCGAGATAGGTCGACACCAGCTCGTACGCCTTGAACCAGTGGACGAGCTTGGGCCGGTCGATGCCGTCGCGGTAGAGCTTCTCGATTTCGCCGCACAGCTGGTTGGTGACCTGCGAGGCGCGGGACCAGTCGATGTGCAGGGTGTTGTCCGTCCAGCGTACGACGTCGTGCTGGTGGAGGTAGGCGAAGAGCAACTGGCCGCCGAGCCCGTCGTAGTTGCGGACCCGCGCGCCGGTGACCGGGAACCGGAACATCCGGTCGAAGATCACGGCGTACTGGACGTCACGGCCCTGGTCGACGCCCTCGGCGTCCAGCTTCACGGCCTCCTTGAAGGCGGTGAGGTCGCAGCGAAGCTCCTCCAGTCCGTACATCCAGAACGGCTGCCGCTGCTTGATCATGAAGGGGTCGAACGGCAGGTCGCCATGGCTGTGGGTGCGGTCGTGGACCATGTCCCACAGGGCGAACGCCTCCTGGCAGCGGTGCTGGTCGGCGAGCATGTCCCGGATGTCGTCGGGGAGTTCGATCCCCAGGGCCCGGACCGCTGCCTCGCTGACCCGGCGGAACCGGGCCGCCTCGCGGTCGCAGAAGATGCCGCCCCAGCTGAACCGCTCGGGGGCCTCGCGGACGGCGATGGTCTCGGGGAAGAGCACCGCGGAATTGGTGTCGTAGCCGGAGGTGAAGTCCTCGAAGGCCAGTCCGCAGTAGAGCGGGTTGTCATAGCGGGTGCGCTCCAGCTCGGCCAGCCACTCCGGCCAGACCATGCGCAGCACCACGGCTTCCAGATTGCGGTCCGGGTTGCCGTTCTGCGTGTACATGGGGAAGACCACAAGGTGCTGGAGGCCGTCGGCGCGCGTGCGGGCGGGCTGGAAGGCGAGCAGTGAGTCGAGGAAGTCGGGGACCCCGAATCCCTCCTCGGTCCAGCGGCGCAGATCCGCGACGACCGCCCGGTGGTAGTCGGCGTCGTGCGGAAGCAGCGGGGCGAGCTCCTCGATGGCCCCGATCACCCGGTCGATGGTCGCCGCGGCGGTCTCCCGAGTGGGCGCGCCCTCGGCGTCGAAGTCGATGGAACCGTCCTTGGACTGCCACGGGCGAAACGTTTCGACAGCGTCCTTGAGGGTTGACCAGGCCGGACGATCGACCACACGCTCTGCGGGCAGAACGGCACCTTCAGCTATCACAGACGAAAGGATTTCCGTCATGACCACTCCTTCACCGGAGAAACTCGCGTATGACCACCGTATCCATGGACGCTCCCGCGCTCAAGCGACGGTACGGGAAATCATCCTGCGCCACACCCGCACCACCGCAGTTTTTCCTGCCCCCATCGGCTCGGCTCATGCCACGGCCCGGCTTGAACGGTCCTGTCATGAGCGGCCGGTATGGTGTGCGCCGGTCCGGGCGGCCCGTCCGCCGCGTGCCGATGAATCAGCCACCCCACTGCCTCCCCCGACCCGACGAAGACGTCCCGACGAAGGCCGTCGAGGGCCGTCAGAAGAGCGAGACAGCGTTGACTTTTCTCACCATCGGACACCGCGGAGTGATGGGTGTCGAGCCGGAGAACACCCTGCGGTCCTTCGTCCGCGCCGAGCACGAGGGCATGGACGTCATCGAACTGGACCTGCACCTCAGCAAGGACGGCGCGCTCGTGGTGATGCACGACGCGCACGTCGACCGCACCACCGACGGCAAGGGCCCGATCAGCGACTTCACCCTCGCGGAGCTGCGTGGGCTGGACGCCGGGGAGGGTGAGCGGATCCCGGTCTTCGAGGAGGTCGTGGACGCCGTGGAGGCGCCGCTCCAGGCCGAGATCAAGGACACGGCGGCCGCCCGGGCGCTGGCCGAGGTGCTGACCCGCCGCGATCTGCTGGACCGGGTGGACATCCTGTCCTTCCACGACGAGGCGCTCGCCGAGATCCGCGCCCTGCTCCCGACCGCCCGCACCGCCCTCGTGGCCAGCCGCTACGGCCTCGATGTGATCGACCGGGCGCATGCCGTCGGCGCCGGGATGCTGGTGCTCAACCTCCGCAGGCTGACCCTGGAGCTGGTGGAGAAGGCGCACGCCGACGACCTCAAGGTCATCGGCTGGACCGTGAACACCCCCGACCATCTGAAGCTGGTCCGTGGCCTCCGCCTGGACGGCGCCACGACCGACTTCCCGGAGATCCGGCGGGCGGCGCGCTTCACGGCGTGACGCGGCTAGCGGACGGCTTTCACTTGCACGGCGTAAGCGGCGCGAGACCCCCCGGGGGCTCTCAGAGAGGGTTCAGCCGAGGGGCTTGATCAGCAGCTCGAACTCGAGGTCGGCGCGGCGCGGCACCCCGAAGCGCTCTTCACCGTACGGGAACGGGGTCATCCGGCCGGTACGGGCGTAGCCGCGCCGCTCGTACCAGGCGATCAGCTCCTCGCGGGCGGAGATCACCGTCATATGCATCTCCTCGGCGCCCCACTCCGCCCGTGCGAACCGCTCGGCCTCGGCGATGATCACCTTGCCCAGGCCCCCGCCCTGGAGCGCGGGCCGGACCGCGAACATGCCGAAGTAGGCGTGGTCACCGCGGTGCTCGAGCTGGCAGCAGGCGATCAGCTCACCGTTCCGCTCGACGATCATCATCCGGCCGTTCTCGGCCCCCACCACGTCCGCGACGTCCTCCGGATCGGTGCGCTGCCCGTCCAGGATGTCCGCTTCCGTGGTCCAACCGGCGCGGCTGGCGTCCCCGCGGTAGGCCGACTCGATCAGGGCCACCAGCCCCTCCACATCCGCCTCGGTGGCCGTGCGGAAGGTGAGTGGTTCGGTGGCTCGTACGGTGGCGTCCGCGGTGTCCATGGCGTCGGCGGGGTTCCCTTCGGTGACGGCCGGGCGGCCGGTGGCCGGTGGCCGGTGTGGCGGTCGGTGGCCGGTGTGGCAACCGGTGGCTGGTGTGGCGGCCGACGGCGGCAAATAGACCTTAGCCTGCCCCGAAGGGGTCAGGTTGCGTAGGGTCGCGGGCATGGTTCACGTACTGAGCAGCCGCGTTCTGCTGCGGCCGACGGACCCCGAGCGCTCCCGGGCGTTCTACGGCGAGGCCCTGGGCCTGGCGGTCTACCGGGAGTTCGGGACGGGCCCCGAGCGTGGCACGGTCTACTTCCTCGGCGGGGGCTTCCTGGAGGTCTCCGGCCGCTCGGACACCCCGCCCGCCCCGGGACTACAGCTGTGGCTCCAGGTGGCGGACGCGGCGGCGGCGCACAAGGAGCTCACCGCGCAGGGGGTCGAGGTGCTGCGGCCGCCGAAGAGGGAGCCGTGGGGGCTGGTGGAAATGTGGATCGCCGATCCGGACGGCATGCGGATCGCGGTCGTGGAGGTCCCCGAGGACCATCCGCTGCGCTACCGCCCCTGATGTCTCCTCCTCGTGCCGTCGGCCCCGCCACGGCTCGCGGTGGCGGGGCGGGCGACACCGAGGGGACTCAGCCGGGCTGGCTGTTCTCCTTGTGCTCGCCCCAGCCGTGCCAGCGGTCGATCTCGATCCAGGCGCTGACCCGGCCGCGGTCCCGCCGCGGATACTCCTTGCCCAGGTATTGCTGGGCCAGCCGGTCGATTCCGGCCAGGTCCTTGTCGTCCTGGATCTCGACGACCCGGCCGATGAGGGTGATGTGGTTGTACCAGTTCGCCTCGTCGAGCACGGTGAGCGTGACCCTGGGGTCGTTGCGGATGTGGTCGAGCCGCTTGCGGCCCTCGTCCATGTTGACCAGGATCCGGCCGTCGTCCCAGAGGTACCAGGTGGCCGTGGACACCGGCTGACCGTCGGACCGGATCGTCGCGATCACGGCCGGATTGGGCTTCTCGAGCATGGCGACCGCGGCCTCGGGAAGCGGTGGATTCGACACGGGCTCTCCTCCTCTTTGGACAGCTGTTCACGTCCCGTGGTGCGGCTGGGGCCTGCGTGATCCACGGGCCGCACCTCTCACCGTGCCATACCACGCCTCGCGCTCCCCACCACTCCGCACGCCTCGCGCTCCCCCACTGCGCCCGTGCGCTCCCGTGTGTGGTGCCGCGGCAGGGGATGTCCCCTGGTATTACGTCCCCCTTCGGGAGGTGTGGCCGTGCACGGACCTCCACTCATCGGCTGGCTGCTGGTCGCGCTGTGCGCGGCCACGGGTGGCTACTGTCTGCTGCAGATGCGCGGTGAGCCGCCCGGCCCGGGGCGGCGGATCGCGGGCGCCGAGGCGCTGATGGGGTGGGGGATGGCCGTGATGGCGGTGCCGTCCACCGTGCTGGACCCCCGGCCCTGGGGTCCGCCCGCCTTCGCGGCGGTCTTCGCCGTGGCCGCCGTAAGGGCGCTACGGCCGGTCCCGCACGGCGCGGGGCTCCCGGGGCACCGTCTGCATCACACCGTCGGAGCGCTGGCGATGGTCTATATGGCGCTCGCGATGATGGCGGGCACCACGGGCGGCCACCATCACACCGGCGAGATGGCCCCGGGCCGGATGGCGGGCGGGGTACCGCTACTGACCGGAGTACTGCTCGTGTACTTCGCGGTCTACGTCGTACGGTCCGGGCTGCGGCTCGTACCGATGACGGACGGGGCCGTGGACGGCGCGGGGGCGGGACCGTCCGGCGCCGGCTGGTCGCGGCGGCCCGAGCTGCGGCATGCCTGCAGGCTGTCGATGGGGATAGGGATGTTCGCGATGCTGCTGGCCCTGTGAACGGGCGGCGGGCCGGGCCGTGGCCCGATCCGTAGCCGCACCGTGGTATGCGTCACTTCCCCGCCGTGACCGTACCCGGCCCGAGCGTCGCGATCATAGGCTGACGGCCATGATGGTCCCGTTCGCGCTGATGGGCCTCGGCGCACTGGCGGCGGCAATGGCGCCGCGCCTGTTGTCCCGCTCCGACTGGATCGACCGCGAACCCGTGCTCGCCCTCTGGGTGTGGCAGTGCGTGGTCGTCGGGGTGCTGTTGTGCTGCGCGCTGACCATGGCGCTCACCGGGGCGGCCGCCTGGGAGGCCGTGCGCGGCAATGTCTTCGCCCCCGCGCCCAAGGGCGTGGTGGAGGCGTACGCGCTGTCCGGCTACGGGCCGTTGGCCGCGCCAGTCGCCCTCGTGCTCGCCTTCGGGGCCGTCTGGAGCGCGGTGATGCTCACCCGCGAGATCGGCCGCGCCCGCGCCTGGCGCAGGCAGCACCGCGCCGAACTCCTCGTCCGCTCCCCCGCCTTGCCCGGTGAGGAGCCCGGCGAGGAGCGTCTGGTGGTCCTGGAGAGCGACAAGCCGGACGCCTGGTGGCTGCCGGGCACCACGCCCCGGCTCGTCATCACCACGGCGGCGCTGCGCCGCCTCAAGGGGCGTCGGCTGGACGCCGTCATCGCCCATGAGCAGGGCCACGCCCGCGCCCGCCACCACTGGCTGCTGCACTGCTCGGGCGCGCTGGCCGGCGGCTTTCCGCAGGTGACCATGTTCGCGGCGTTCCGCGACGAGGTGCACCGGCTGGTCGAGCTGGCCGCCGACGACTCCGCGTCACGGCGCTTCGGGCGCACGACCACCGCGCTCGCGCTGGTCGAACTCAACGAGGACCGCGGGGTGTTCGGCCCCTGCCCCAGCGCGCTCGCCCAGGTGCCGCAGCGGGTGGACCGGCTGCTGGCACCGGCCTCCCGGCTCCCGGCGGCGCGCCGCTGGCGCCTTACGGCCACCGCGGCGCTCGTTCCGGCCGTCCCGCTGCTGGTCACCTTTGTCCCGGCGCTGCGGGTGCTGGGGTAGACGTTCCCGGCGTTCCCGGCGTCCTCGGTACAACGGCGGCTCCCGGCTCGGCGGAGATCGAGGGCCTCCTGGCTCCGGGGCCCGCCCGTCAGCGATCATCGACCCATGCAGCCGGCAACCCTCCACCGCCGAGCCGCCCGCGCCGCGGCCGTGTTCACCGCGCTCTTCCTGGTGCTGCTCGCCCTGGTTGCCGCCCATTGGGGGCCCCTGGGGACCGTCGACCGGGACATCGTCGTCACCCTGCACCACTCCGCCGTGCGGCACCACGGCTTGACCCGGGCCAACAGGGTGCTCACGGACTGGTTCTGGGACCCCTGGACGATGCGCGCGCTCCTGGCCGTGGCCGTGGGGTGGCTGCTGTGGCGCCGGGAGTGGCGGCTCGCGCTTTGGGTGGCCGTCACGGCGGCGCTGGGCACGGCGCTGCAACAGGCGGTGAAGGCCGCGCTCGACCGGGAGCGTCCCCGGTGGCCGGATCCGGTGGACTCGGCGCACTACGCGGCCTTCCCGTCCGGCCACGCCCTGACCGCGACCGTCGCCTTCGGGCTGCTGCTGTGGCTGATGACGCTGCACGGGGCACCGGCGAAGTGGCCGCGGCTCATGGCCGCCGTAGGGGCCGTATCCGTGCTGGGCGTCGGCTTCACCCGCCTCTATCTGGGCGTCCACTGGCCCAGCGACGTCCTGGCCGGCTGGCTGCTGGGCGCGGCGCTGGTGTACGGGGCGATCGCCTCGTACGGATACGCCCGGAGCCGTACGAGCGAGCGCGCGGCGTCCCCCGAGGGGAGAGTGCGGTCATGAGCCCCGAAACCCCCGTCCGACCAGCGGGAACGGTAGCCGCACCCGGGTGCTGGCCGAGCCGCACCCCGGCCAGGATCCCGTGCGCGACCGGCAGGGGCAGCGACAAGTAGCCGCTCGCGGGATCGGCGAGGTACTCCCGCATCTCCCGGTGCATGTCGAAGCCGAAGTCCATGTCCATGTCGTCCACGAGCACCAGCGCGCCCCGGCGCAGCCGGGGTTCCACCACCTTGAGCACCGCCCGGTTGAGGTTCGGCCAGCCGTCCATCAGCAGCAGGTCCACCGACCCGGGCAGGTCCCGCAGCGTCTCGCGCGCGTCGCCGACGCGGACGGTGGCGATGTCGGAGAGCCCGGCGGCGGCGATGGCCTCCGTGGCCTTGGCCACCTTGTCCGCCTGCAGCTCCGTGCCGATCACCTGCCCGCCGCCGTTGTCCCGCACCGCGCTGGCCAGGTAGAGGGTGGACACGCCGAAGGAGGTTCCGTACTCGACGACGGTCCGCGCGCCGGTCGCACGGGTGAGCAGGTAGAGCAGCTCACCGCCCTCCTTGGACACCGACATGGAGGCGTCCTTGAACGTCTCGGCCATCTGACTGGCGTCCAGCTCGGCCCAGGCCGACTTGGGGTCGGTCACACCGGTCTCGGCGAACGCGCGCTCGTCGCCTTCGCGCTCGGCCTCCAGCAGTCCGTCCAGGACGGTCGCCACGGGCTCGGTGTGCAGTGTGGACGGCATACGATCTCCTTCAGGGTCGGTGCGGTCACCGGATAGATTCTTCTTCCGGCGGCGATCCGACCGCCCCCTAAACATCCCCCTGGCTCCCCCTGAGCTGCCCGGGGCGATGGGAGAGTGCGGTCATGAGCAATCTCGATCTGAGGCCCGCGCCGACCGTGTGCGGCGGCCGCCAGGACGTCACCGCCCAGCCGGTCCGCGAGCTGCTGGCCGCCAAGCAGGTCCCGCTGGGCGAGTCCACCGTGGTGCGCCGGCTCCTGCCGAACCTCGGGCGGCGCATGGTCGGCGCCTGGTGCTTCATCGACCACTACGGCCCGGACGACATCGCCCAGGAGCCGGGCATGCGGGTCCCTCCGCATCCGCACATGGGGCTCCAGACCGTCAGCTGGCTGCACGACGGCGAGGTGCTGCACCGCGACAGCGTCGGCAGTCTCCAGACGGTGCGCCCCGGCGAGTTGGGGCTGATGACCTCGGGCCGGGCCATCGCCCACTCCGAGGAGTCCCCGCGCGAGCACGCCCGGCTGCTGCACGGGGCGCAGCTATGGGTCGCGCTGCCCGACGGCGACCGCCATATCGCCCCCATGTGGGAGCACCACGCCGAGCTGCCCCGGGTGACCGGTGGCGGAGGTCTGCGGGCGACGGTCGTCCTCGGCGAACTGGACGGCGCGGCCTCGCCCGGCACCACGTTCACCCCCCTGATGGGCGCGGACATCGCCCTCGCGGCCGGCACCGACACCCGGCTGCCGGTGCGGCCCGACTTCGAGTACGCGGCCCTCACCATGTCCGGCGAGTCCGAGGTCGACGGGGTGCGCCTCACCCCCGGCTCCCTCCTCTACCTCGGCTGCGGACGCACCGAACTGCCGCTGCGGGCGGATGTGGACAGCGCGTTCATGCTGCTGGGCGGGGAGCCCTTCGAGGAGAAGATCGTGATGTGGTGGAACTTCATCGGGCGCTCCCACGACGAGATCTCCCAGGCCCGCGAGGACTGGACCTCGGGCTCCCGCTTCGGCGAGGTCCACGGCTACGACGGCGCCCCCTTGCCCGCCCCGGAGCTCCCGCCCGTACCCCTGAAGCCACGCGGCCGGGCGCGCTGACCCGCAACGTCGTCACCTGAACCTCGGTCGAGCACGCGGGATGAGGAGACCCTGGAAACGCCTCGCCGCGTATCGACGACTGATACTTCTCAGAGCGCTGCTACTTCTCAGAGCGCTGCGGATACCTCGTCCACGTCCCCGGCCGACTCGGCCGACGCGTCGCTCAGCCCCAGCCGCAGGTGTTCGACGTGGTAGAGGGCCTGGTCCAGCAGTTCGGCGACATGGTTGTCGTACAGCGAGTACACCACCGAGCGGCCCTCGCGAGTGCCCACGACCAGGCCGAGGTTGCGTAGCAGCCTCAGCTGGTGGGAGCACGCGGACTGCTCCATCCCGACCGCGGCGGCCAGTTCGGTGGCCGGCAAGGGCCCCTCCCGCAGCCGGGCCAGGATCAGCAGGCGGGATGGCGTCGCCAGCGCCTGCAGTGTCGCGGCGACTCTCGGGGCGCTGCCGGCGTCCAGGCGGGCGCGCGGTACGGCGTTGTCAGCGGCGGGTGCGACTCCATGGCCCATGCGTCCAGCCTACCGACCCATTAAGGAATACATGAAGAGCTGTTCATTCAGTCCTGTACCGTGGAGGGCCGAGCCCATTGCCGCCTCCCCTGAAGGACGCCGACTGCCATGTCATCGACCCTCACCCGCCCGGCTGCGCCGCCCGGGGCGGTCCATGACCGGACAGCGCCCAGGCGCCGGACGCGGATCTTCGCCCTGCCCGAGGCCCGCTGGGCGGCGGCCGCCCTGGTGCTGTTCCTGATCGCGCTGCCGCTCCAGCTGCTCGGCACACCGGCATGGGCGTGGGGGCCGCTCTACGCGCTCACCTACATCACCGGCGGCTGGGAGCCGGGATGGGCCGGATTGCGGGCACTCAAGGACAAGGCCCTGGACGTCGACCTGCTGATGGTGGTCGCCGCGCTCGGCGCGGCCGCGCTCGGGCAGGTGCTGGACGGGGCGCTGCTGATCGTCATCTTCGCCACCTCAGGGGCGCTGGAGGCCATCGCCACCGCGCGGACCGCGGACTCGGTGCGCGGTCTGCTCGACCTCGCCCCGGCCACCGCCACCCGGCTGTCCGGGGACGGCGCCGAGGAGACGGTGCCCACCGAACTGCTGACGGTGGGCGATGTGATCCTCGTACGTCCCGGGGAGCGGGTCGGCGCGGACGGCCGGGTACGGGAGGGCGCGAGCGAGGTCGACCAGGCCACCATCACCGGGGAACCGCTGCCGGTGGCCAAGGCGGCCGGTGACGAAGTGTTCGCCGGCACGCTCAACGGCACCGGCGCGCTGACCGTGCGGGTCGAGCGCGATCCGTCGGACTCGGTGATCGCGCGGATCGTGCGGATGGTGGCGGAAGCCTCGGAGACGAAGGCCCCCACCCAGCTGTTCATCGAGAAGGTGGAACAGCGCTATTCACTGGGCATGGTGGCCGCCACCCTGGCGCTGTTCGCGGTGCCGCTGCTCTTCGGCGCGGCGCTGCAGCCGACCCTGCTGCGGGCGATGACCTTCATGATCGTCGCCTCTCCGTGCGCCGTGGTGCTGGCGACCATGCCGCCCCTGCTGTCCGCCATCGCCAACGCCGGGCGCCACGGTGTCCTCATCAAGTCCGCCGTGGTCATGGAGCGGCTCGGCCAGGTCGACGCCGTGGCCCTCGACAAGACGGGCACCCTGACCGAGGGCACCCCTCGAGTCACCGACGTGTGCCCGCTCAACCACTCGGGCCTGACCGAGGAGGCCCTGCTGAC
This sequence comes from Streptomyces sp. MK37H, assembly GCF_018035285.1. Lineage (NCBI taxonomy): Bacteria > Bacillati > Actinomycetota > Actinomycetes > Kitasatosporales > Streptomycetaceae > Streptomyces > Streptomyces sp. MK37H. Next base: position 20,529 of record NZ_JAAAYH010000064.1, read on the forward strand.
CCTGGCGGCGGCGGCCGAGCACCCCAGCGAGCACCCCCTGGCCCGGGCCGTCGCCGATGCCGCCCGGAAGCGTGGTCTGGAGCTTCCGGCGGTCCAGGACTTCGCCTCGGCCCCGGGGACGGGCGTGACCGCCACGGTCGACGGACGCACCGTCGCGGTGGGCAGCCCCGACCGCCTGCGGGAGCCGCATCCCGACGACCCCGCCACCGCGTTGGCGACGCGACTGGAAGAAGCCGGCCGTACCGCCGTCCTGGTGGAGGTCGACGGCTCGGCCGTCGGCGTGCTCGGCATCGCCGACCGCCTGCGCGAGGACGCCACCGCCACCGTCACCGCGCTCAGCACGCTGACGGGCACCGCACCGGTGCTGCTCACCGGGGACAACCCTCGCGCCGCCCGCCTTCTGGCGGCCGAGGTCGGCATCACCGATGTCCGCGCCGGGCTGCTGCCCCAGGACAAGGTCACCGCGGTCAAGGAGCTGGAGAGCGCGGGCCGCAAGGTGCTGGTCGTCGGTGACGGCGTGAATGACGCGCCCGCCCTGGCCGCCGCCCATACGGCCGTCGCCATGGGACGAGCGGGCTCCGACCTCGCCCTGGAGACCGCCGACGCCGTCGTCGTCCGGGACGAGTTGGCCACCATCCCCACCGCCGTCTCCCTCTCCCGCCGCGCCCGCCGCCTGGTCGCACAGAACCTGGTGATCGCCGGTGTGTTCATCACCGGCCTGGTCGTCTGGGACCTGGTCGGCACCCTGCCACTCCCGCTCGGTGTCGCCGGGCACGAGGGCTCCACCGTCATCGTCGGCCTCAACGGCCTGCGCCTGCTGCGCGACACGGCCTGGCGGAGCACCCGGGACCACGCGTAGCCGTCAGCGGGCGGCGCGGTGCGCGGGAGGCGGGGACACAGCCGTCGGGGTCCCCTCCTGGACGTAGGCGGTGAGTCCGGTGCCCGGCAGCCGGTGGGGGGTCCAGGTGCGGGCGTAGTGGGGAGGGCCGGAGCAGATCCTGGCGAGGGCGGCGGTGGCTTCGCGGGCGGCGCGGTGCAGCAGGACGTGCGCGGTGGTGTCACGGTTGTTGCCGCCCACGTTGGCCGAGGCGCAGCCGGCGTCGTAGCCGATGGGCGGGGGCCGAGCAGCGGCTGCCAGACGCGGTAGGCCGCGTACAGGGCGGCGGCGGACAACAGCGCCAGGACGACTCGGAGCACCGTGGTGGAGTCGGTGACGGCGAGGACGGGGGCGACCAGAAGGCTGATGCCGCGCGAGCGCGGGGCGCTGAAGTACGCCGCCGGGCGGTGCGGGTCGACCTGGGAGAGGTACACCGTTTCGTCCCAGCCCGGCCCCGGATGCGGTACCACGAGGGCGAGTTGGGACGCCGCCGCATAGGCGAGGGCGACCAGCACCGACCACGGGATCCGGCGTGGCGGCCGGATGACCGTACGCGAAGCGGTCACGCGGTGAGCACCCCGGTACCCAGCAGGCCGAACAGCAGCAGGCCGATGGCGACGCGATAGACCACGAAGGCGTTGAAGGAGTGCTTGGCGACGAACTTCAGCAGCCAGGCGATCGAGGCGTAGGCGACCAGGAACGAGACAGCGGTGCCCACCACGAGGGGGGCAGTGCCGACCCCGGCGCCGACGGCGTCCTTCAGCTCGTACAGGCCCGCCCCGGTCAGCGCCGGGATGCCGAGGAAGAAGGACAGACGGGTGGCGGCCACCCGGTCCAGGTCGAGGATGAGCGCGGTGGACATGGTGGCGCCGGAGCGTGAGAAGCCGGGGAAGAGCAGCGCGAGGATCTGCGAACAGCCGACCAGCATGGCGTCCTTGAAGCCCGTGTCGTCCTCGCCGCGTTTGTGGCGGCCCATCTGGTCGGCCACCCACATCACGCCGGACCCGACGACAAGGGAGCCGGCGACCACCCACAGGGATGCGAGCGGGCCCTCGATGAGGGGTTTCGCGGCCAGGCCCACGATCACGATCGGGATGGTGGCGTAGATGACCCACCAGGCGAACTTGTAGTCGTGGTGGTGGCGCTGTTCGCGGTGGGCGAGTCCGCGGCCCCAGGCGGAGACGATCCGCACGATGTCGTTGAAGAAGTACACCAGCGCCGCGGCGATCGCGCCGACCTGGATGACGGCGGTGAAGCCGACCACGGAGGTGTCGTCGACCGGGATGCCCATCAGCCCTTCGGTGATCTTCAGGTGGCCGGTGGAGGAGACGGGGAGGAACTCCGTGATGCCTTCGACGATGCCGAGGATGGCCGCCTGGCCGATGCTGATGGCACTCATCTGGATCCGTTTCTGTGGTGGATGGAGCGGGCCGTGTCAGCTGGGGGGAACGGCGCGGGCGACCGCGGTCAGTGGGATCGGGGTCAGCGGCGCAGACGGCGCAGGGCCCGGCCCGCACGGTCGCGCCAGCGGGGGTCAGCGGCGCAGACGGCGCAGGGCCCGGCCCGCACGGTCGCGCCAGCGGGCCTTGCGGCGCTGCCAGGCACGGGAGGAACGCGTGGCGGCGAGGACGCCGAACAGTTCCTCGTAGACGTTCGCGACATGGGCCGGATCGAAGCGGCGGGCCGCGGCGCGGGCGGCCTCGCCCATGCGGCGGCGGCCGGACTCGTCGGCGATCAGGTCGCTCAGCGCGGCGGCCAGCGCCTGCCGGTCGCCCATGGGGACCAGGCGGCCGTCGACGCCGTCGTTGATGATCTCGGCGGGGCCGAGCGGGCAGTCGGTGGCGACCACCGGTATGCCACAGCGCATCGCCTCGACCAGCGTCATGCCGAAGGACTCCGCGTCGGAGGCGGAGGCGACGATCGACGCCTTCGCGAACTCGGCCTCGATCGGGGACACCGCACCCATCAGCGCCGCCCGGCCTCCCAGACCCTGCTCCTCGATCAGCCGCTGGAGCCGGTCCTTGTCGGTGCCCGCGCCATAGATGCGCAGCGACCAGTCGGGGTGCTTGGCGGCGACATCGGTGAATGCCTCGATGAGCAGGTCGAAGCGCTTGGCGCGCACCAGGCGTCCGGCCGCGGCGATGACGTGGGCGTTGCCGTCGGTGGGCGGCAGGCCAGGGTCGGGCACGCCGTTGGGGACGGCCAGGATCCGCACGCCCGGCAGCCGCATCTTCGCCCGGTAGACGGCCGCGTCGGCGTCGGTCGTGGTGACCACGGCATCCAGGTCGCGATAGTCCCGGGCGAGCTGGGCGCGCAACTTCTTGGTGTGCATGTCGTGGGTGAGGTGTTCCTGGGCGATGCGCAGGGCCCGGGGCGGGGCGAAGCGGGCCAGGTACACGTTGATGCCCGGCCGGGTGCCGATGATCACGTCCGCGTCGCAGCTCCGCAGGTACTCCCGCGCCCGCTGGTCGGTGAGGCGGCTGTACTGCTTGTACCGCTTCTCGGCGGTGGGGAAGACCTCGGCCGGCCGGTGCAGCAGCGGGTCGGCCGCGTCGGCGGCGTCCGCACGTATGTCGACCAGGGGCACCACCGTCACCCGTGGATCGATGACGAACCGCGGGCGGGTGCGGTGGCGGAGCATCGACACGATCGTCACCTCGTGCCGGCCGGCGAGCGCGGCGGCGAGATTGAGCGTGGTGCGGATCGTGCCGCCGATCGCGTACACGTTGTGGATCAGGAAGGTGATCTTCACTTGGCGCTCCCCACGGTCGGCTCCGCGGCGATGCGGGTCCCGGCGCGGCGGCCGATCAGGAAGAAGCCGGTCAGCAGCCCGGTCTCGGCGAACAGCACCAGGCAGACACCCGCCGTGCCGCACGCTGTCAGCGGTTGGGCGGCATCCAGCGGATCGAGGGCCAAAGGCACCGCAGGGTCCTTTCCGGCCGTGCGCCGCCCAGGGCAGGGTTCGGCCCAGGTACGAGCGCATGGCACACTTGGGAACAGTGACTTTTACACCGGTGTAGGAGTTCTACACGACTGTAGAAGATGAGGGAAGGGACGCCAAATCCATGGGCACCCGCACACCAGGACACGGCCCCAAGCGGCCCAATGGTGCACGCGAGGCAGAGATCCTCGAACTGCTGCAGCGGGCCGACGGCGCGCTGACCCCCCGCGAGGTCACCGAACGCCTCGGCAGCCAGCTGACCTACAACAGCGTGGTGACGATCCTCACCCGCATGCACACCAAGCAGCTGCTCACCCGCACCCCGCGCGGCCGGGCCTACGCCTACGCCCCCGTGACCGACGACCCCGGCTTCGCCGCCCGCCGCATGCGCTCGGTCCTGGAAGAGCGCTCGGACCGCCAGGACGTCCTCGCCCGCTTCGCCGACGGCCTGTCCACCACCGACGCGGACCTGCTGCGCCAACTGCTCGACCCCGACCAGTAGGAACAGGAAGAGGCCGCCGAGATGCGCATCGCCGTCTACATCCCCCTACTGCTCTCCCTGCTCGCTCCCCTCGGAGCACGCCCCCTGGCGGAGCGATGCGAACCCCGCCTGGCGACCTGGCTGCTCACCGCCTCGGCCCTCGTCCTGGGCACGGCGACCACCATCTCACTGGGGCTGCTGGCCATCACCGGGCTGATCCGCTTCCCCCAGCTGGCCGGCCTCGGCCACTGGTCGGCCCACACCGCACAGCGCGACGACCCCGCCGAACTATCCGTCGCCCTGATCGCCGGGCTACTGCTCGGCGCCGCCGTCCTCATGGCCGCCCGCATGCTCTGGCGGCGCGCCCGCACCCTTGCCGCCGCCGCCCTGGAAGCGGCCTGCATGCCCGCCGAAGACGGCCTGGTCGTGATCGAGGACGAGGCCCCCAACGCCTTCGCGATCCCCGGCCTGCCCGGCCGCGTCGTCGTCTCCACCGGCATGCTGCACACCCTGGACGAGACCGAGCGCCACATCCTGCTCGCCCACGAACGCGCCCACCTGACGGGCCGCCATTACGCCTTCGTCGCCCTGGCCCAGCTCGGCGCCGCCGCCAACCCCCTGCTACGCCCCCTCGCCACGGCCGTGACGTACACCATCGAACGGTGGGCCGATGAGAACGCGGCCGCCGCCACCGGCGATCGCGAGCGGGTCGCCCGCACCGTCGGCAAGGCCGCCCTCGCCGCGCACCGCACCGCCGGCCGCACCCCGGGCGCCGCCCTGGCCATCCTCGGCCGCCGCACCCCGCTCGCCGCCGCCGGACCCGTGCCCCGCCGCGTCGCCGCCCTTCTCGCTCCCCCCTTCGGCCGCCACCCTGTCCTCGCCGCCGCGACAGCCACGGTCCTCGCCATCACTGCCCTGTCCATCGCCGAAGCCGCCCACGACCTCCACCTCCTGCTGGAAGCCGTCGGCGCCTGATAGAACCGGACGGGCGCCCGGCTCGACGCGCGATGAGACGAAGGACTGGGCCAGCCGGCCTCGTCCGGTGGCCGATCGGGGTGCGGCGAGGTCAGTGCCCCGGAACGGAGGGAGGCCGGGCCTCGGCGACAGTGGCGGAACGGTGTGCTGATGCCGGAAGGGAGAGCGTTACCGAGAAAGACCCCCGCGGTGGTGTGGCGTGAGGGTGCCGCCCATCGCCTCCGTGAGGTCGCGGAACAGCCGCAGCGGCACCGACCAGCCGGTCGGCCGCCTCGCACTGGCGGCGCACCGTACGGTCCTCGGTCGCGCTCGGGGTGCTCGCCGCTCAGCCGACGTGAACGTGTGGCCGCCGGGCCCTGTCGGGCTCGGCCTCGCGGAGCACTTCCCTGGTGACGGGTGCGACCTCCCCCTGGCCGAACAGGAAGAACCGCAGAAACTGCGCGAAGGGGCTGCCCTCGGTCCACTCGAAGTAGATGTGCGGCCGCTGCCCGGTCGCGTCCCGTATGTGGAGCAGCAGGGCGGCCAGCGAGTTGGGGATGCTGGAGCCGTCGAGGGTGAGGACCCGGTACCGTCCGTGCAGCACCTCGCCGCGCACCCGTACCGCCGTCTCGAAGTCGGATGGATCACGCACGCTGACCTCGACGAAGATGAGATCCTCATCGGCCGGGATGTCGTTGTCGGCCCGGATCTGGTGGATCTTGTCGCGGTATTCGGCCGGGTCGCGGTTGTCCGGCTCGTTGGCGATGAACCGTATGCGGCGGGTGGCGGCGTCGCGGACGAACCGCTCCGCCATGGCGTCCAGCTCCATGTCCGTCACGCGCAGTTCGAAGGCGCGGGCCAGTCGGGACAGCAGTGACACCAGGATGATGCCCGCGATGAAGCACGCGCCGATCTTCACACCGTCGGGGCGTTCCACCACGTTCACCGCCGTGGTGTAGACGAAGACCACGGAGATCACGCCGAAGCCGATGGTCCAGCCCCGCTGCCGGGCGCGGCGGGCGGCGATGGTGACCGCGACGGCGGCGGAGGTCATCAGGACCAGCACCCCGGTGGCGTAGGCACCGCCCTGGGCGTCCACGTCGGCGTCGAAGAGCCAGGTGACCAGGAAGCCGATCAGGGTGAAGACCAGCACCATGGGGCGCACCGCACGGGCCCAGTGCGGGGCCATGCCGTAGCGGGGCAGATAGCGCGGCATCAGGTTGAGCAGCCCGGCCATGGCCGAGGCGCCCGCGAACCACAGGATGCCGATGGTCGCGGCATCGTAGACGCTGCCGAAGACGGACCCCAGATAGTGGTGCGCGAGATACGCGAGGGCTCGTCCATTGGCCTCGCCGCCGGCCTTGAACTCGTCCTGCGGGATGAGCACGGTGGTGATGAAGCTCGTGGTGATCAGGAAGGCGCTCATGATCACGGCGGCGGTGGTGAGCAGCTTCCTGGTGTCCCGGATCCGCCCGCTGGGACGCTCCTCGGTGTCGCCGGGGCCGCCGTCCACATGGGGCATGACGGCCACACCGGTCTCGAATCCGGACAGGCCCAGCGCGAGTTTGGGGAACACCACCAGCGCCAGACCGACCATGACCAGCGGGTTACTGTGCTCGGCGGTCAGCGCCCGCGACCAGTCGGTGACCACGTGGGACGCGGTGGCCACATGCCACAGCCCGACGATCACGACAACCGCGTTCAGCGCCAGATAGCCGCCCACGAGCACCACCGCCACACCGATGGCCTCCATGAAGCCCTTGAGGAAGACGGCGCCGAGCAGGGCGATCAGCCCCAGCGTGATGGCCACCTCGTGGCCGTGCAGAGCGCTGGTGAAGTGCGGATTCTCCACCAGGTGGGTGGAGGCGTCGGCGGCCGAGAGGGTGATGGTGATCAGGAAGTCGGTGGCCGCGAACCCCAGCAGCGCCAGCACGAAGAGCTTGCCCTGCCAGAACGACAGCAGCCGCTCCAGCATCGCGATCGACCCCTCGCCATGCGGGCTCTCCTTGGCCACCCGCCGGTACACCGGCAGCGCCCCGGCCAGGGTCACTGCCACCAGCACGATGGTGGCGATGGGGGACAGCAGGCCGGCGGCCAGGGCGGCGATGCCGGGCTGGTAGCCGAGCGTGGAGAAGTAGTCCACCCCGGTCAGGCACATCACCCGCCACCACCGCTGCCCCTTGTGCCCCTCCGGGGGCTGGGCATGCGGCCCCGGCTGCTGCTTGGCCATATCGGACAGGCCCTCCAGCAGCCAACTCCGCAGCCGACCCCCCTTACGAGCCTCCTCCGGGCGCGGTTCCACGTCGGTGGAGGTGGCCATCGCGTACTCCTGATCACATATCGCTTACCGATCATGCCGTCCACGAACGAACGGCCGAATCAGGGTAAGCGGGACCTTCGCCGGGCCTCTCAGTGGCATGCCCATCGCGGCGGCCTCGAAGCCCCTCCGAGACCTCCATGCACCTGCTGGCCCAGCGGCACGGACCGACAGCCGACACCGGCGACGCCACAGCGCGAGCCGAGCGATCACGGCTGGCAGGAAGGCGTTCCGGCAGCGTCCGGCGGTATCACGCTGAAGGCCCTTTGGTCGGTGTCGCGGCGTCGGCGACGATCGCTCGCAGTGCCTCGATGTGTCCGTTGAAGGCATCCCGGCCGGCGCTGGTGAGCCGGGCGCGCACCTTCCGGCGGCTGCCGCTGAGTCGGCGTTCCGTGGCGACGTACCCGGCCTCTTCGAGTGTCGTGAGCTGCTTGGAGAGCGCCGAGTCGGACAGTTGGAGCCGGTCCTTGAGGAAGGCGAACTCCGCCCAGTCGGCGGCCGCCAGGGTCGCCACCAGCGACAGGCGGGTGCTGGGATGGATCAGCTCGTCGAATTGCGCCTTCGTCATGCCCGCACCCACCGACGCAGAACGCGCAGGATTTCCGGTCCGCCGAACCCGACGGCGGCCGCGGTCAGCACCGCCGCCCAGATGCCGGCATGGCCGGCGCCGTCGGCGTCGAGCGCGAGTGCCACCAGGACGGTGACCCCGATGAGCCCGAGCAGCATGCCGACCACCACCAGGGGAATGCGGCGACCGGCGACCGCCGCGCTCACCTGCAGCCGATCCGTGCGTCGGCGTCCGTCGAGCAGGCGCGACGCGACCACCCCGTGCCCCACGCCGAAGCCCACGGTCGCGACCCCGGCCGGCCAGGGCGGCAGCACGTTGCCGAGCACGCCCAGCAGAAGCCAGCCGGCCGCCGTTCTGGCGCCGGATGGGGGCCTCAACGCCGCGCGTGGCGGATCTTCAAGCGTCCGAACCCCACGGCCCCGGAGATCCGGATCTTCGGGCCGCCCGGGCCGCCCTGGCCGCTGGGCAGGGACGGCCGGGGCTTGTAGCGCAGGTCCTTCCACCCGGTATGCAGGCCCTCGACGTCGACGATCGCGTCGCGCGGCACCGTGATCCTGGCTCTGCCGGTGCCGAGCCGCAGCTCGATGTCGACGATCGGATGCTCGATGACCGCCCGGGACAGGTCCAGGTGCACCCTGCCGAACGCCGACTCGACCTTGAGGGTTCGCGGTACCCGCCATGGGCCGCGCCGCCGGATCCGCCCGCTGTGGGCGGCGATCGTGGACGTGGTGCCCGGGGGCTCAGCCGGGAGCGAGGCCAGGGCCGACACGAGCTCGTCATGAGCCGTGGCGGTGAGCACCGTATGGAGGCGCTGGTCCATCTCCTCGTGCGAGATGTGCCCTTCGGCGTACGCCTCCTGCAGGCGCCGCACGGCCGTGTCGCGGTCGTCTTCGCTGACGAGTGGCGGCGGGTCTTCCGGCGGAGAGGTCACCGCTGCACTCTACTGCCGTACCGGAGCCACGGTGATGGCCCGATCCGGCGAACCCGTGCGGTCACGGCACTAGCCATGGGCAGGAGGGGTGTCCTGCGGTTCGGAGGGGGCGAGGAGGTAGGAATGGAGCTGCCCGAGCAGTTCGGCGATGCCCTCCCTGTCGGCGCGGTAGCGGACCAGTTTGCCGCTGCGCGTCGACTGGAGCAGGCCGCCACGTCGGAGCACCGCGAGGTGCTCGGAGGTGGTCGACGGGCCGAGTCCGGCACGCTCGGCGACCTCGCCGACGGTCAGCTCCTCCCCGTCGGCGAAGTGCGCGAAGAGCTTCTGACGGGTTCCGCTCGTCAGCGCCTTGAGGAAGACCTGGAGGTCGTCGCCGGGTACGGCGGCCCCGGGGCGTATCGCCCGTCCCGTACCGGAG
>NZ_JAAAYH010000640.1:0-3590 GCF_018035285.1 Streptomyces sp. MK37H
CAGCTCGCCGAGCAGCTCCCGGCGTACGTCAAGGACCTGGGCTTCACCCACGTCGAGCTGATGCCGGTGGCCGAGCACCCCTTCGGCGGCTCCTGGGGCTACCAGGTGACCGGCTTCTACGCGCCCACGGCCCGCCTCGGCACCCCGGACGACTTCAAGTACCTGGTGGACGCGCTCCACCGGGCGGGCATCGGGGTCATCGTGGACTGGGTGCCCGCGCACTTCCCCAGGGACGCCTGGGCGCTGGCGGAGTTCGACGGCCGTCCGCTGTACGAGCCCGCCGATCCGCTGCGGGCCGCGCACCCGGACTGGGGCACGCTGGAGTTCGACTACGGGCGCACGGAGGTGCGCAACTTCCTGGTGGCGAACGCGGTCTACTGGTGCGAGGAGTTCCACATCGACGGTCTGCGCGTGGACGCCGTCGCCTCCATGCTCTACCTCGACTACTCCCGCGAGCCCGGCCAGTGGACGCCCAACGCGCACGGCGGCCGGGAGAACCTGGACGCGGTCGCCTTCCTCCAGGAGATGAACGCGACCGTCTACCGCCGCTGCCCGGGCGTGGTCACCATCGCCGAGGAGTCGACCGCGTGGGACGGGGTCACCCGGGCCACCCACCATGTGGGCCCCAGCGGCTTCGGCGGCCTCGGCTTCGGGCTGAAGTGGAACATGGGCTGGATGCACGACTCGCTGGCCTATCTCGCGCACGAGCCGGTGCACCGCGCCTACCACCACCACGAGATGACGTTCTCGATGGTGTACGCGTACAGCGAGAACTATGTGCTGCCGATCTCGCACGACGAGGTGGTGCACGGCAAGCGGGCCCTGGTGTCGAAGATGCCCGGCGACTGGTGGCAGCAGCGCGCCACCCACCGCGCCTACCTCGGCTTCATGTGGGCCCACCCGGGCAAGCAACTGCTGTTCATGGGCCAGGAGTTCGCGCAGGGCGCCGAGTGGTCCGAGGCGCACGGTCCCGACTGGTGGCTGCTGGACCCGTCGTACTCCGCCGAGCCCGACCACCGCGGCGTCCGCGACCTGGTCCGCGACCTCAACCAGGCGTACGCGGCCACGCCCGCGCTGTGGCAGCGGGACACCGACCCCGAGGGCTTCTCCTGGATCGAGGGCGATGCCCGCGAGGACAACGTCTTCGCCTTCCTCCGCTACGACGCCGAGGGCTCCCCGCTGCTGGCCATCAGCAACTTCTCCCCGGTGGTCCGCCATGAGTACCGCATCGGGACGCCGGATGCGGTGCCGGTGTGGCGCGAGGTGCTGAACACCGACGACCGGCGCTACGGCGGCGGTGGCGTCGTCAACGCCGAGCCGCTGAAGGCCGAGCCCACGGGGTGGCACGGCCGTCCGGCCTCCATCCTGCCGGTGCTGCCGCCACTGGGCACGATCTGGCTACGGCCCGCCTGAGCCGTACGCACGCCCTGCCGCACGGCCTTACGCCTCGCCCGATCCGTACGGCCGCCCGATCCGTACGTCCCGTCAGCCGTCGGACCCGCCCAGCCCGGTGAGGCCGTCCCGGACCCGGTGGGCGTCGGGGTGGCCGAGGGAGTCAAACCGGGTCAGGGCCCGCTGCCAGCTGCGGCGGGCCCCGGCCCGGTCCCCGGCGGCCAGCTGGGCGCTGCCGAGCCGGTGCAGGGACTCGGCCTCCCGGACCCGCTCGCCCCGGCCGCGCCGCAGATCCACCGCGTGCCGGTAGCAGCTGATGGCCTGCTGGTGGTCGCCGATGTGCTGATGGGCGTAGCCGAGACTGTCCCAGGCGGCGGACTCCCCGCGCCTGTCCCCCGCCTGCCGCAGCATGGTCAGCGCCTTCCCGCAGTGGACGAGGGTCTGCTGGAAGTCGCCCAGCATGGCGTACGCCCAGCCGACGTTGTTCAGGGCGTACGCCTCGCCGCTGCGGTGGCCCGCCGCCCGGTACAGCTTCAGGGCGCGCAGCGCGTGGTGCAGACCCTCGTCATGGCGCCCCTCCCGCTCGCTGGCGAGGTTGAGCGCGCCATGCGCCAGGGCCTGGCCGACGGCGTTGCCGGTCTCGCGGTGCAGGTTCAGGGCGCGCACCAGATGGCCGCGGGCCCGGTCGTAGCGCCCCATCCGCAGATCGGCCAGGCCCAGGGCGTAGCAGGAGTGGGCCTGACCGGTGAGGTCGCGGATGCGGTGGGCCGAGCCCAGGGCGATCCGGTGGGCGGTGCGCTGGTCGTGCCAGTGGCCGCGCTGGTCCAGGAACTCCGTCAGCGACCAGGCCAGTTGCCAGGCGTGGGTCTCGAATCCGGCCTCCGCGGCCTCCTGCAGGGCCGCCATCAGCGCCGGGCAGGTGAGGATGAACCAGAGCAGTGCCTGGCCGTGCCCCGCGAACTCGCCGACGCTGACGCCGGGCCGCACCGGCTCGACCGTGATCGGCTCCCGGTGCGGGGTGAAGGCCCTCCCGGCGGCCACGGCGGTGTGCAGATAGTGGTCGAGCATCCGGTGCAGCGCGGTGCGGCGCTCCTCCGGCGCGTCGTACGCCTGGGTGAGCTCCATGGCGTAGGCGCGCAGCAGATCGTGGAAGCCGTACTGACCGGGGGCGCGCTCGGTGATCAGATGCGCCCGGGTCAGCTGGATCAGCAGCCGGCGGGCCTGCGGCACCGGGATCCCCACCAGGCTGGCGGCCGCGGGGGCCGCGATGTCGGGGCCAGGGTGGACGCCCAGCAGCCGGAACAGCCGGGCGGCGTCGGCGCCCAGGGTGTGGTACGACCAGGAGAAGACGGCCCGGACGTCGGTGGTGGCGTCCCCGCCCTCGAACGCGTCGAGGCTGCCGCGGGCGTCGCGCAGCTCCCCGGCCAGCGCCTCCAGGCCGAAGCGGGGGTGGGTGGCGGCGCGGGCGGCCACGATGGCGAGCGCGAGCGGCAGCCCGGCGCACACCGTGATGACCTCCTCGACGGCCTCGGGTTCGGCGGCCACCCGCTCGGCGCCCACCCGGCTGATCAGCAGTTCGCGCGCCTCGTCGCGGTCGAGCAGATCCAGCGGCAGCGGCTGGGCCTGCTCGGCGACGACCAGGCTGGTGAGCTCGTTACGGCTGGTCAGCACCGCCAGACAGCCGGGGGAACCGGGCAGCAGGGGCCGCACCTGCTCGGCGTCCCGGGCGTTGTCGAGCAGGATCAGCATCCGGCGGCCGGCCAGCAGGCTCCGGTACAGCGCGGTCTGCGCCTCGAGGGTCGCGGGGATCCGGTGGGCGGGCACCTGGAAGGCGTCCAGGAAGCCCCGTACGGCCTCGGCGACGGTCATGGCCGAGTCGGTGGGGCCGAAGCCGCGCAGATTCACATAGAGCTGGCCATCGGGGAACCGGTCGCGGACGCGGTGCGCCCAGTGCACCGCGAGGGTCGTCTTGCCCAGGCCGCCGCTGCCCGCGATCACGGTGATCCTCGCGGCCGTGGGCGGCCGTCCCCCGCCTCCGCCCTCACCCTCGCCCGTGCCGGCGGGCAGCAGGGCGTCCAGCCCGGCCAGTTCGCGCTCACGGCCGGTGAAGTGGGCGACGTCGGAGGGGAGTTGCTGGGGTACGGCGGTGACGACGGTGATCTGCTCGGGGGCGGTGGCGGGCATGCCCGAGGGCTCGG
>NZ_JAAAYH010000641.1:0-3585 GCF_018035285.1 Streptomyces sp. MK37H
TCTCCAGGATCAGCTCACGCACCCGCGCCGCGTCCGCCTGGCCGCGCGTGGCCTTCATGACCGCACCGACCAGCGCACCCGCCGCCGCGACCTTGCCGCCGCGGATCTTGTCGGCGATGGCCGCGTTGGCCGCGATCGCCTCGTCCACGGCGGTGCCCAGCGCACCCTCGTCCGAGACGACCTTCAGCCCGCGCTCGGCGACGACCTGGTCCGGGTCGCCCTCGCCCGCGAGGACGCCCTCGATGGTCTGGCGGGCCAGCTTGTCGTTGAGCGAACCCTCCTTGACCAGCGCGCACACCCGCGCCACCTGCGCCGGGGTGATCGGCAGCTCGGCGAGCTCCACCCCGTCCTCGTTGGCTCGGCGGGCCAGCTCGCCCATCCACCACTTACGGGCCTGGTCGGCCGGGGCGCCCTCGTCCATCGTGGCCGTGATCAGGTCGATCGCGCCCGCGTTGAGCACCGACTGCATCTCGTGCCGGGACAGGCCCCACTCCTCGCGCAGCCGGTTGCGGCGCACCCGCGGCAGCTCCGGAAGCCCGCCGCGCAGCTCCTCCACCCACGTCCGGGCGGGGGCGACCGGCACCAGGTCGGGCTCGGGGAAGTAGCGGTAGTCCTCCGCTTCCTCCTTGACCCGGCCGGAGGTCGTGGAGCCGTCCTCCTCGTGGAAGTGGCGGGTCTCCTGGATGATCGTGCCGCCGTCGTTCAGCACCGCGGCATGGCGCTGGATCTCGAAGCGGACCGCGCGCTCGACCGAGCGCAGCGAGTTGACGTTCTTGGTCTCGGAGCGGGTGCCGAACTTGTCGGCGCCCTGCGGGCGCAGCGACAGGTTCACATCGCAGCGCATCTGGCCCATCTCCATGCGCGCCTCGGAGACCCCGAGCGACTTGATGAGCTCGCGCAGCTCGGTCACATAGGCCTTGGCGACCTCCGGGGCCTTCTCCCCGGCGCCGACGATCGGCTTGGTGACGATCTCGATCAGCGGGATCCCGGCCCGGTTGTAGTCCAGGAGGGAGTGCTGGGCGCCGTGGATGCGGCCGGTCGCGCCACCCACATGGGTGGACTTGCCGGTGTCCTCCTCCATATGGGCGCGCTCGATCTCGACGCGGAAGACCTCACCGTCGACGTCGACGTCCAGATAGCCGTTGAAGGCGATCGGCTCGTCGTACTGCGACGTCTGGAAGTTCTTCGGCATATCCGGATAGAAGTAGTTCTTCCGGGCGAAGCGGCACCATTCGGCGATCTCGCAGTTGAGCGCGAGCCCGATCTTGATGGCCGACTCGACGCCGGTCGCGTTGACCACCGGGAGCGAGCCGGGCAGGCCGAGGCAGGTGGGGCAGGTCTGCGTGTTGGGCTCGGCGCCCAGCGCCGTGGAGCACCCGCAGAACATCTTGGTCTTGGTGCCGAGCTCGACGTGCACCTCGAGCCCCATCACGGGGTCGTAGGTGGCGAGGGCGTCCTCGTACGACACCAGTTCAGTGACGGTCACGGAAAACTAACCTCTCAGTCCGCGAGGACGTCGTCGTCGCCCATGCGCTTGAGCTCGCGGATGAGCAGGGCGACGCCGGTGACGATGGCGGCGGCCGAGACCACCGCGTCGGCCAGCTGCAGCTTGTCGTTCTCGGATCGGGCCTTCTTGGCCTGCTTCGCCACACTGACCGCGCCGAACAGCGAGGTCGCGATGGACAGGTAGGTGCCCGGCCTGGACTTCTTGAAGCCCTTCGCCTTCTTGATCGCACTCATAGTGACGGTGCCTCCTCGATCAGCGGGTGGCCCCACTTGTCGATGAGCGCGGCCTCGACCGCGGCACCGACCTTGTAGAGCCGGTCGTCGGCCATGGCGGGGGCGATGATCTGCAGTCCGACCGGCAGACCGTCCTCCGGTGCCAGACCGCAGGGCAGTGACATGGCCGCGTTCCCCGCGAGGTTGGTGGGAATCGTGCAGAGGTCGGCCAGATACATCGCCATCGGGTCGTCGGCGCGCTCGCCGATCGGGAAGGCGGTGGTCGGGGTGGTCGGCGAGATCAGCACGTCGACCCGCTCGAACGCCTTCTCGAAGTCGCGCTTGATCAGCGTACGGACCTTCTGCGCGGAGCCGTAGTACGCGTCGTAGTAGCCGGAGCTGAGCGCGTAGGTGCCGAGCATGATCCGGCGCTTGACCTCGGCGCCGAAGCCCTCCGCACGGGTGAGCGCGGTGACGTCCTCGGCGGACTTGGTGCCGTCGTCGCCCACCCGCAGGCCGTAGCGCATGGCGTCGAAGCGGGCCAGGTTGGACGAGCACTCGGACGGCGCGATCAGGTAGTACGCGGCCAGCGCCTTGTCGAAGGACGGGCAGGAGATCTCCTCGATCTCGGCGCCCAGCTCCCGCAGCAGCTCCACCGACTCGTTGAAGCGCTGCATGACGCCGGCCTGGTAGCCCTCGCCGGCGAACTCCTTGACGACGCCGATCCGCATGCCCCGCACGCTTCCGTTGCGGGCGGCCTCGACCACGGCCGGGACCGGCGCGTCGATGGAGGTCGAGTCCATCGGGTCGTGCCCGGCGATGACCTCGTGCAGCAGCGCCGCGTCCAGCACGGTACGGGCGCAGGGGCCGCCCTGGTCGAGCGAGGACGAGAACGCCACCATGCCGTAGCGGGAGACCCCGCCGTACGTCGGCTTGACCCCGACCGTGCCGGTGACGGCGGCGGGCTGGCGGATCGAGCCGCCGGTGTCGGTGCCGATGGCGAGCGGGGCCTGGAAGGAGGCCAGCGAGGCGGACGAGCCGCCGCCGGAGCCGCCGGGGACCCGGGTGAGGTCCCAGGGGTTGCCGGTGGGGCCGAAGGCGCTGTTCTCGGTCGAGGACCCCATGGCGAACTCGTCCATGTTGGTCTTGCCGAGGACGACCACGTCCGCGTCCCGCAGCCGCTGGGTGACGGTCGCGTCGTACGGCGGGATCCACCCGTCGAGGATCTTGGAACCGACCGTGGTCGGGATCCCCTTGGTGGTGAAGATGTCCTTGAGCGCGAGCGGAACACCGGCCAGCGGGCCCAGCTCCTCGCCGCGCTCCCGCTTCGCGTCGACGGCGCGCGCCTGGGCGAGCGCCCCCTCACGGTCCACGTGCAGGAAGGCGTGCACCTTCTCGTCGACGGCCTCGATACGGGCCAGGTGCGCCTCGGTCACCTCGACGGCGGTGACCTCGCCGGAGGCGATCCTGGCGGCGATCTCGGCCGCGGTGAGCCTGGTCAGGTCGGTCACGGTGGTCACTCCTCCCCCAGGATCTGCGGCACCTTGAAACGCTGCTGCTCCTGGGCCGGGGCGCAGGCCAGCGCCTGCTGCGGGGTCAGGGACGGACGGACCTCGTCCGGGCGCATGACGTTGGTCAGCGGCAGCGGGTGTGAGGTCGGCGGAACGTCTTGGTCGGCGACCTCGGAGACGCGGGCGACCGCGCCGATGATGTCGTCGAGCTGTCCGGCGAAGTGGTCGAGCTCTTCGGCCTTCAGCTCCAGACGCGCCAGCCGGGCGAGGTGGGCGACCTCCTCGCGCGTGATGCCAGGCATGCAGCGATCCTCTGGGTGAGTGGAGTGTTTCGGCCCAATCCTATGGCTCTCCC
>NZ_JAAAYH010000642.1:0-3571 GCF_018035285.1 Streptomyces sp. MK37H
CGCGTATCGGTGCGGCGGGAAGGGGCGGGGGAGCAACCCGCCGCAGGCGTCACGATCCGCCGGACACCTCCTGGGCCGCAACAGGGCCCGTCTCCGGGCCGAGGCGGGGCCAGACGGGGCCGTCCCCAGACCCGGGCGGGGCCGTCCCTAGGGCGTCTCGGGCTCGCCCAGGACGAAGGCGCGGATCAGGTCGGCCAGTGGGCCCGGCTGGTCCTGGGGGATCAGGGTGTAGCTGTCGGGGATCTCCACCAGGCTGCCGCGGGGCAGCAGACCGGCCAGGCGGAGGCCGTGCTCGGGCGGCATGACGCGGTCCTCGGACGCCCAGGCCACCAGGGCGGGGCGGTCGAAGGTGCGCAGGGCGTCGGCCCAGTGGAGCAGCTCGTCCACCGGTGGCACGCCGAGGGCGTACTTCCGCAGGTCGCGACGGACCTCCGGGGAGGTCCACAGCGGCTGGAACCAGGCGTCCATCGCCTCGCGGTCCACCGGGCGCTTGGTCATCCAGCCCCAGGTCATCGGCAGCCGGCGCAGGGGCGCGAGCTTCAGCAGCTTGAAGGCGGCGTTGAGTCCGCCCGGCAGCTTCGCGGCCAGCCGCAGGTTCTTGCCGGGCAGCCCGGGCGGGTAGTTCTCGAACGCCTCGCAGGAGGTGATCACCAGCCGGCCGATCCGCTGATCGCGGCCGTCGGCGATCAGCGCCTGCGCGCCGCCCCAGTCGTTCATGGCCAGCGTGACATCCGTAAGGTCGAGCCGGTCCAGGAACTCGGCGACCAGCCGGGCCACCCCGAGCACCGACAGATCCGCGTCGGGCCGCATCGGGCGGCGGTGCCCGCCCAGGGGGAGGGTGGGGACGACACAGCGGATGTCGGGGGCCAGCGCGGCGACCACCTGGCGCCACAGGGAGCCGTCCATGGCGACTCCGTGCAGCAGGACCGCGACGGGGCCCTCGCCTTCCGTGTCCTCGTACTCGATGGTGCCTGCCGAGAGTTCCACCTCGAGATGCGGCATGGCGCCGACTGTACCCGGGGCGATCACCCCAGGGGCAGACCGGCCAGCGTCACCACCGGACGCGCCGCGCCGCCGGACGTGGCCTCTTCCCTTACGGCGCCGTCCCGGACGGCCTCGTCCCTTACGGCGACCGCCGCGTGATAACCGGGCGGGGCGTCGAGGTCGACGAAGGCCCAGCCGCGCGGGCCGGGCGGGGCGCCGGCCGGGGCCAGGCCCTCGGCGAGCCCGACGTGGTGGGCGCCGATCCCGCCCGGCAGCCCGGTGCCGATGCCCTTGAGATACGCCTCCTTACGGACCCAGCAGCCCAGGAACGCCTCCTCCCGCAGCTCCTCCGGAAGCGCGTCGATCGCCGCCCGCTCCTCGGGGTGCAACTGCCCGACCAGCCCCGTCAGCCGGGCCCCGGCGCGCCCTGGGTCCCGCTCCTCGACATCGGCGCCTACGGGTACTCCGGCGACGGCACACAGGGCCGCGTCCCCGGAGTGGGAGAGGGAGAAGTGCAGCGCGTTCTCGCCCGCCAAGGCAGGGCGGCCGTGCGGCTTCTCGCAGTCCGGCATGCCGCAGGTCTCCCGGGTGAACGCGACCTCGGCCGGGTCGATGCCGAGATAGCCGCCGAGCAGCGCCCGCAGCCCCACATGGGAGGTCACATAGCGCTCGCGCGCCACATCCGACCGCAGCCGCGCCGCGCGCTCGCGCTCCCGCTCGTCCAGCATGCCCTCCGCGACAGCGGCGGCAGCGGCGGCGTACGGCGGGATCCGCAGCAGCCATACGGCCACCTCACCGGGGCCGGGGCGGTCCCCGGGGCCGGGCAGGGCGCGGACCGGGGCCCATCGCCGGGGCTCGTGTGCGGGCTGAACCGGGCTGGTGAAGGACACTGTTCGGCTTCCCCCCGTGCTATCGGCCGATGATGCGCTCGCTGTGGACGTACTGACGGTACAGCGGCGCGCGCGGCGCGCCGTGGGTGCCCCGCCGTCGGAACGCGCCACCACGACCGCTTCACACGCCCCCAACGCCCGTGCCAAAAGGCTGGGTTGCCGATCGCGGGCACTCGGTGACTTAGGCCACGTTCGCCTTCCGGCCGACGCGGTCACCTGTCCGTCCGCACTACGATCGCGCACGTCCGGGCACGATCGGTGATGGGGGTTTGACGACCATGGCGACGGGATTCCTGGCCAAGGCGGCCTCAGCGGTGACCCTCCCGGTGGCACCGCTGTACGGCGCCTTCCTCTCGTACATGATCTTCCACCCGCCCCGCAGACCGCATCACAAGACCCCCGCCGACTTGGGGCTGACCAGCACCGACGTCAACGTTCCGCTGAACGGGCAGCAGGGTCGCGGGCTGCATGTCTGGCTCATCCCCGGCGACGCCGAGCGGGTCGTGGTGCTCGGACACGGCCTGGGGCTCAGCAAGTCCGCGAGCCTGGCGCACGCGCGGCTGCTCAGCGAGGCGGGCTACACGGTCGCCCTGTTCGACCACCGCAACCACGGTAAGAGCGTCGCGGACCGGGCGGGCTGGGGCATGAGCGACCGTCACACCGACGATGTGGTCGCCGTGGTGCGGCACATGCGGTCGATGGACGAGTACGCCGCGGCGCGCATCGCGATCTACGGCTTCTCGATCTCGACCTTCCCCTCCTTCTACATGCTCAAGAGGGAGGACTGCCCGGTCGACGCGGTGGTCTTCGACAGCGGCCCGGCGCTGGAGCTGGCCCCGCTGTTCCGGAACTTCGTCGCGGCCGGCGGGGTGCCCATCCCCGGCCCGCTCGGCGCCGGCCCCTCCCGCCCGGTCGTGGAGTCGGTCGCCTCGTCGGCGGCCGTGGCGATGCTGCGGGTGCAGTGGCCGCCGCCGCTCGGGGGCGCGTACGAGCGCACCCCGATGCTCTTCCTGGCCGGTGAGCGCGACACCATGATCCCCGCCTCGGGGGTACGGGCGCTGGCCGAGCGCTATCCGCTGGCCGAGGTGCACACCCTGCCCGACACAGAGCATCTGCAGGGCATCAAGACCCAGCCGGAGACGTACGCGGAGACCGTCCTGGGCTTCCTGGAGCGGACGCTCAAGGACTGATCCTTACGGTGGGCCCAGCCACTGATCCTTACGGTGGGCCAGCCAGGCCCGGCCAGGCCCGGCCAGGCCCACCGTAAGGACGCCATGGCGGCGGGTCAGTCCTTCAGTTCGCAGATCACCGCGCCCGCGCTGACCGAGGCGCCGACGTTCGCGTTCAGGTTCTTGACGATGCCACCGCGGTGGGCGTTGAGGGGCTGCTCCATCTTCATGGCCTCCAGGACCACGATGAGGTCGCCCTCGGCCACGGTGTCGCCCTCGTTGACGGCGACCTTGACGATGGTGCCCTGCATGGGCGAGGCCAGGGCGTCGCCGGAAGCGGCCGAGCCGGACTTCTTGACGGCCTTGCGCTTCGGCTTCTTCGAGCCGCCCGTGGCGCCCGCGGCCTCCCCGGGCGACACCGCCAGACCGAGGACCGCCGGGAGGGAGATCTCAAGACGCTTGCCGCCGACCTCGACCACGACGGTCTCGCGGGCGGTCGGCTCCTCGGCCTCGTCCACCCCGGTCGGC